>CANQUO010000082.1 GCA_947627085.1 uncultured Oscillospiraceae bacterium | reverse complement strand
TAGGTATGGAGTGCGTGGTATTCATGGGCGAGGAGGACACGAAGCGTCAGGCCCTGAACGTCTACCGCATGAAGCTCTTAGGCTCCGACGTGGTGCCCGTCACCACCGGCACCGCCACCTTAAAGGACGCGGTCAGCGAGGCCATGCGCGAGTGGACAAGCCGCATTGCCGACACCCACTACTGCTTAGGCTCCGTCATGGGCCCCCACCCCTTCCCCACCATCGTCCGGGACTTCCAGGCGGTTATCTCCCGGGAGATAAAAGAGCAGCTCCGGGAAAAGGAGGGCCGCCTGCCCGACGCGGTGCTGGCATGTGTGGGCGGCGGCTCCAACGCCATCGGGAGCTTTTATCACTTCATCGGCGACCCCTCCGTTGATCTCATCGGCTGTGAGGCCGCGGGGAGGGGCGTGGACACCCTGGAGACGGCGGCAACCATCGCCACCGGGAAGCTTGGCATATTCCACGGCATGAAGAGCTATTTTTGCCAGGATAAGTTCGGCCAGATAGCGCCGGTCTACTCCATCTCCGCCGGCCTCGACTACCCCGGCATCGGCCCGGAGCACGCCTGGCTCCACGACACGGGCCGGGCAAAATACGTGGCCATTACGGACGACGAGGCGGTGGAGGCCTTTGAGTATCTGGCCCGGACCGAGGGGATAATCCCCGCCATCGAGTCCGCCCACGCCGTGGCCTACGCAAGAAAGCTGGCCCCCACCATGGACAGGGATAAGATAATCGTCATCACCATCTCAGGCCGCGGCGACAAGGACTGCGCGGCCATCGCCAGATACAGGGGGGAAGAGATTTATGAGTAATATAGCGAAGGCCTTTGAAAAGGGCAAGGCGTTCATACCCTTCCTCACCTGCGGCGACCCGGATATGGAGACCACCGCCAGGTGCGTCCGGGAGTGCGAAAAAAACGGCGCCTCCCTCATCGAGCTTGGCATCCCCTTCTCCGACCCCACAGCCGAGGGGCCGGTCATCCAAGGGGCGAACCTCCGGGCTCTCAGCGCCGGGGCCACCACGGACAAGGTATTCGACCTGGTGCGCGATTTGCGCCGGGACGTGACCGTGCCCATGGTGTTCATGACCTACTCAAACGTGGTATTTTCCTACGGCGCGGAGAGATTTATAAGCGCCTGCAAGGAGACCGGCATCGACGGCATAATTTTGCCGGACCTGCCCTACGAGGAGAAGGGGGAGTTTGAGCCGGTCTGCGAAAAGTACGGCGTGGACCTCATATCCCTCATAGCCCCCACCTCCGAAAACCGCATCTCCATGATAGCCCGGGACGCGAAGGGCTTTATTTATCTTGTATCATCCCTTGGCGTCACCGGCGTGAGGCAGAAGATAACCACGGACCTTGCCTCCATCGTCAAGGTCATCCGGGAGAGCTCCAGTGTCCCCTGCGCCATCGGCTTCGGTATCTCCACCCCCGAGCAGGCCCACAAAATGGCCTCCCTCTCCGACGGCGCCATCGTGGGCTCCGCCATCGTAAAACTCATCGCCAAATATGGCCCGGACTCCCCGAAATACGTGGGCGAGTACGTAAAAAGCATGGCCGACGCCGTGAAGCAATGATTTAAAAAGGGATCGGTTTTGCCGGTCCCTTTTTTACGCGAAAAACATTCTTTTTTCTTTACAATCCCGGACTGAAAGAGTAAAATTACTTAGGGACCATTCCCGGGAAAGGAGCGAGGCCGATGGGCGGAAGGCTCAGGAAATACTTGGTTTTCTCTCTGTGCGCCCTTGCGCTGATATTCGCCACAGCGCCGGGAGCTCTGGCGGAGGAGACGGACGGCGCCTACACCCGGGAGGAGCTTGACTTTATAAAAAGCGCCGGGACCCTTAAGGTCGGCTACGTCAGCGACCGGCGGCCCGTGTCCTTTGAGGACGAAAACGGGGAGCTTGCCGGTATATCCCGATACATATTCGACCGTGTCGCGGCCCTCAGCGGGCTTGAATTTGAGTATGTCCCCCTGCCCACGGGCTCCGTGACCTACGATTACCTGACGAGCCAGGGCTTGGACCTTGTGACAAGCGTTGAGCAGAACAGCCGCAACCAGCAGGCCCGGGGGATACTTGTGAGCCTCCCGTACCTGACCAGCCGCAAGGTGATAGTGTGCCGCCAGGACCTGAGCTTTTCCAAGGATAAGCACCTCACCGTGGCCCTTTACAGCGGCTCACAGACAATAAAAAAGGTGCTGTCGGACATATATCCCAACTTCACACTCCGGGACTACGACTCCACCGAGGCCTGCCTTGACGCGGTCAGGACCGGCGGGGCGGACCTCATGATACAGAGCCAGTACGTGGTGGAATACTGGCTCTCAAAGCCCCGGTACGGCGAGCTAAAGGCCGTCCCGGCGGTGGGCGTGGACGAGGAGCTGTGCTTCTCGGCGGTGGTGGCCATCGGCGGCGGGCCGGGGCCCTCTCAGGAGGCCGGGGAGACGCTTATCGCCGTGATCGACAAGGCCATAGCGGAGCTTTCCGAGGAGGAGATAAGCGACTACACCATCCAGGGGATAATGGAGAACCAGTACGACCAGACCCTGGGGGATTTCGTGTACAAATACAGGCACCTCATATTCGCCCTGGGCCTCTCGGCGCTTGTCATATTGGCCCTGGCCATACTGCTCATGCGCGCCCATGTGCGCTCCATGGAGGCCAGGAGCGACGCCCGCGCCAGGGGGAACTTCCTTTCCACCATGAGCCACGAGATAAGGACGCCCCTTAACGGCCTCATAGGCTTAAACTACCTCATGGGCCAGAAGCTGGAGGACCCGGAGAGGCTCTCCGCCTATCTGCGCCAGTCTACCGCCACCGCGAAATATCTTCTGAGCCTGGTGGACGACATACTCGACATGTCCAAGCTCCAGGAGCACCGTATGGAGATCGTATCGGAGCCCGTGGACCTGGAGCTTCTTGTGAACGGCGCGTCCAATCTCGCCCGGAAGGGCATGGAGGAGAAGGGCATAGCCTTCGTAAAGGACGTGAGCGTCTCCACCCCGTGGATACTGGGGGACGAGGTGCGCATAGAGCAGGTGCTCATGAATCTGCTCGACAACGCCGAAAAATTCACCCAAGAGGGCGGACAGGTGACGCTCCGCGTCTGGCAGGGCACCCGGGACGACGGCAATATCGTCACCGCCCTGGAGGTCTCCGACACGGGCCGGGGCATGAGCGAGGAGTTCCAGAAGCACGTATTCGACTCCTTCGCCCGGGAGCTGGACACCGTCTCAAAGGGCAACGAGGGCACGGGCCTGGGCCTGGCCATAAGCCACGAGCTGGCCGAGGCCATGGGCGGCGAGCTCAGCGTCGAGAGCCGGAAGGGCGAGGGGAGCCGATTCCTCTTCGTGTTCCCGGCAAAAATCGCCCAGCCCCAACCGCCGGAGGAGCCGGAGCCAGAGAGGGCCCCGGGCCGGACGAGGATACTTGTGGCCGAGGACAACGAGCTCAACCGGGAGATAATGCACGACCTTCTTGACGCCGAGGGGTACGAGGTCCTTTTGGCCGTGGACGGCCGGGAGGCGGTGGAGATATTCCGGGCCTCCGCCGTCAATGAGATAGGCATCATCCTCATGGACCTTCTCATGCCCGTGATGGACGGCTACGAGGCATCCCGGGCCATACGCGGCCTTGACCGCCCGGACGCCGGGACCGTCCGGATAATCGCCTGCACCGCCAACACCTTCGAAAACGACCGCCGCCGCGCCTTTGAGGCCGGCATGAACGACTTTATCCCCAAGCCCGTCGACGTGGGCGAGCTCCTGGACAAGATCGGCTCATAATTACATTCAAAATTTCGCGAAAAAGTGATACGTAGCTCCCATGCGGGGCAATGAAATAATAAAAAGTAGCCAGCAGTTTTACTGCTGGCTGAGAAAATTTTATATTTTTCCGGGAAAATACTGCGTTTTTTCATTGCCCTCTTGACGGGACGCGGTTATTCGCTTATTTCGTTATGAACACCAGGACCAGGGTCAGGAGCATGAAAACGGCGGCGACCCACTTGGTGAGGCGGGCGAGGCGGGCGTCCAGAGACTTGGACTTGTTCTTTGAAAGGAAGGTCTCGCCGCTTCCTCCGCCGATGGCCCCGGAGAGGCCGGCGCTCTTGCCGCTCTGAAGTATTATGATGACCACGAGGGCGAGGCACGCGATGAGCTGAATGATGGTTATTGCCAGTTCCAAAATAATCAATCCTTTATATAAAGTATTTTAATCTTTCGATTGCGGGATTTCTATGGTATCATAACTTTGCGCATATTGCAAGAGTTTTTTTAAAAATTGACGGATATTCGGAGGAAAAACGATGCTCTTCGACACCCACGCCCACTATGACGACGAAAAATTTGACCAAGACAGGGACGAGCTCCTTGAAAAAATGCTCCCGGCCGGGGTGGAGCTCATTGTGGACCCGGCGTCGGATATAGCCTCGGCGAAAAAGGCCCGGGACATCGCCGGAAGGTACGATTTCGTCTACTTCGCCGCCGGGGTCCACCCCCACGAGGCCGGGGAGGCGGCGGATGATTATCTTGAGGAGATACGGGCCCTGGCCGGCGATCCCAAGTGCGTGGCGGTTGGGGAGATCGGGCTTGATTACCATTACGATTTCTCGCCCCGGGAGGTCCAGAGGAGGGTCTACGGCCAGCAGCTGGATCTGGCCCGGGAGCTCGGAATGCCGGTCATAATCCACGAGCGGGAGGCGGTACAGGATAATCTTGACATTTTAAGGGCCCACAATGTGTCAAGGGGCGTGGTCCACTGCTACTCAGGGAGCTGGGAGGTGGCGAAGCTGCTCCTTGATATGGGCCTTTATATATCCTTCACCGGCATCGTCACCTTCAAAAACGCCAGAAGATGCCTTGAGGTCATTGAAAAAATGCCCCTCGACCGGATGATGATAGAGACAGACTCGCCCTATATGGCCCCGGTGCCCCACAGAGGCGAGCGAAATTCCTCCCTGAACGTCCACCTGGTGGCGGAGCGGATAGCTGAGATACGGGGCATGGACCCTCGGCGCGTGGCGGAGATAACCGCGGAAAACGGCCGCCGGTTTTTCGGGATCGGGTGAAAACGGCTCACAATCTGGGGGCTTCCTTTTTAAGGAGCTTATATATCCCCGCGTCCTCTAAGGCCAGGGCGAGGGTGTAGAATATCATGGACTCCACCGGCCAGACGAGGATGTCCTTGAGGGCCCGGGAGGGTAGGAGGACCAGAAAGGCCCTGCCGTAGAGCTGACTTATCCACATTGTGCCAAGGGCCATATTGACGACCACGGTGACCAGGAGCTTTGTCAGGAATATCCGGCGGAGGGTGACGGGGCGGCCGTAGTAGGAGCAACCGTAGATGAAGGCCGCCAGCATGGCGTCGAGGGTGAAGCCGAAGTGGAAGGGCCCGGAGGGCTTTATGAGGTATTTGAGCACGTCCATGGCCCCGGCGAAGAGCCCCCCGACGGAGGGGCCCAGCAGGAGGTCCACCAGCTGATTGGGAAGGCCCGAGAAGCCGATGGATATGTAGGGGCCCAGATCGAGACTGGCCACGGCCTCCAGCGCCAGGGCCAGGGCGCCCATGACCGCGAGGAACGTGAGGGACCTGAGCCGTTTAAGCTCCGCAAAGGAGCTTATGAGCATACGGGAAAATTTCTTCATAAAAAATACCTCCTTCCATGCAGATGTGTCCACAAGGCAGGAGATATGTCTCCCTGTCGCAGCGGGATGCGGCGGGCGCACCGCGAGGGGACCCCCTCTTCGTCCCAAAGGCAACTCTCCGTCCCCTGGGCACTTAACGCGCGCCGGCCTACTCTGCACAGCAAGTATGAAAAATATGATAAATTATATCAGACATCATATGAAAAGGCAAGCTTCAAAATTCCCCGGGGCGCAGGTTATAGCCCGACACGGCAAATTCTCCGTTTTCGAATTTGAGCACGCTGACGCCGGCGTTTATAAGGCGGGTCTTGCCGCTACCTATCTCGCCACCGGAAACGGCGCGCAAAAGGGCGTTTATGGCGCCCCCGTGGGACACGGCGACGAAATCATGGGGCGACCTTTCCGCGTACCGGCGAAGGACGGACAGCATGCGTTTCGCCACCTCGTCCAGGGGCTCCAAGTCGCTGGCGTATTTTTCCGGGTTGAAGATGTCCACCACATGGCCGGAGACGCTCCCGAAGTCCCGCTCGGTGAGGTCCGGCTCCACATATACGGGGGCGTCTACCGCCCTCCCGATGAGCTTCGCCGTCTCCAGGGCCCGGGATAGAGGGCTTGAGAGGACGGCGGATATTTTTTTGCCCAGAAATCCCCGGGCACAGCCCTCGGCCTGCTCCATGCCGTCCTCGTCCAGGGGCACGTCCTCCCGGCCCTGAATGCGGCTTTCCTTGTTCCACGCGGTCTCGCCGTGGCGGACGAGATAGACGGTCATGGGCGTTCTTCCTTTCCCCGTGGGTCTAAGTACCGGTGGCGCACCGGGGGGTCGATCTTCTCAAGGGCCACGAAGCCGCTGACGCCGTAGTTGCATAGGTCCGTGAGCATGGCGGCCATGTGCTCGGGGGATTCGACGGTCCCGCCGGCCAGCCACTCCTGAAGTATCTTCACCACCCCGTAGGCGATGAAGGAATAGAGATGCTCCAGCGCCGCCCTGGGCGCGTCGGGGCTGACGGCGCTCCACTGGACGATGCACATGTCGTGGGCGACCCGGATGACCCGGGCCAAAAAGTCCCGGTCCCCGTTGGGCCCGAAGAGCACGCTGGCCAGCTCCCGGCGCTCCAAAAGGGCGTAGAGGGCCTTTGTGAATATGCGCTCCACGTCGTCGGCCTGCTGGAAGGACGCCACCTCGCCCAAAAGGTCCAGGTAGAACTCGTTTTCCACCTGGCTTAAGAGCTGCTCCGGGCTTGCGTAGTGGGCGTAAAATGTCCCCCGGTTTATGTCCGCCGCCGCGCACAGCTCCTTCACCGTTATCCTGTTCACCGGCTTTTCCAGCATCAGTCCCAAAAGGGCCCTTCTCAGGGCCGTGCGGGTGTACTGGGAGCGCCTGTTGTCCTTTATATTGGCCATTTACCTCAACCTTCGTCAACTTTTTGCGGACATTATAACACGTTTATGACACAAAATCAACAGCATGTTGACGTATTATTAAAAAGAGCGAATAATTATTTTCGCCTTTTACAAAAAATTTTTCAGAATCGGTTGAAACTTTCACAATAGTATTATATACTTTTATATACATATGCAAATAAGTATAAAGCGGGGGTCATAAATGTCCAAAAAAGAAAAAGTACCTGTTTTCCCGAAGAACAAGCCGGGAAGGCGCATAAGGAGCATGTCGCCCTATATGCGCATCACGTCCTTCGTCATGCGCGACCGGGGGGACGCCTCGAACTATTTCCGGGACACCGTGGAGGTCACCGAGATCGACAAGTACTTAAGGCAGAAGCGGGCCGACGGGTATAAAAACATCGGTATGCTCCACCTCTTTATCGCCTCCTACGTCCGCACGGTCAGCCAGAAGCCCCAGATGAACCGCTACATAACCGGCCAGCGGGCCTACGCCAGGCGCGATATCCAGGTGGTCATGACGGTAAAAAAGACCATGGAGGAGAGCGGCGGCGAGACGAGCATAAAGGTGGTATTTGACCCCACGGACACCATAAACGACGTGTACAACAAGATGAACGCCGCCATAGAGCAGGTCAAGGGCGGCGACGAGACGGCCACCGGGGACCTGGCGGGGATACTCGTAAAGATTCCCAGGCTGGTACTGAAGTCGCTTGTGGGTATTTTGTGCTTTTTGGATTATTTTAACATGATGCCGAAGCTGGTGCTCACGGCAAGCCCCTTCCACGGCTCGCTGGTCATAACGGACATCGGGTCGCTTGGCATACCGCCCATATACCATCACCTATATAACTTCGGGAACATCCCCCTTTTCATAAGCTTCGGCGCGAGGCGCCGGGCCTACGAGGTGGACAGGACCGGCAAGGTCCAGGAGAAAAAGTACGTGGACTACACCATCGTCACCGACGAGCGCATATGCGACGGCTACAACTACGCCCAGGGCCTTAAGATGCTGAAGTTCAACGTTACCCACCCGGAGAGGCTGGAGGTACCGCCGGAGACGGTGGTGCAGGACATATACTGATGGCTGACAGAGCGCAAAAGACGAATGTCATGCGGCTTTTGGACCAGAAGAAAGTGGCCTACAAGGTACATGACTATTCCGCTGCCGGCGTCGTCAGCGGCGCGGAGGTGGCCGCGGTACTGGGAGAGGACCCGGAGAGGGTATTCAAGACGCTGGTCACCCGGGCCGGGAGCGGGGAATATTACGTCTTTATGATCCCGGTGCTCTGCGAGCTTGACCTTCGAAAGGCGGCCCGGGCCGTGGGGGAGAAGAGCGTGGAGATGATAAAGTCAAAGGAGCTTTTGCCCCTCACCGGCTACATCCACGGCGGCTGCTCCCCCATCGGCATGAAAAAGCGCTTCCCCACCGTCATCGACGAGACGGCGGAGCTTTTTGAGGAGATAATATTCAGCGCCGGGAAGGTCGGCTGGCAGGTGGAGACGGCCCTTTCGGGCCTTGCGGAGCTTGTGGACTTCAAATTGGCAGACATAACGGAATGAAAATGCCCGCCCAGGCATGGGCGGGCAAATTTTGACGGAAAACGGGCCGCTTTTGCAGGATATGCGCCAAACGACATATTTTTAAGGAGATTTCATATGCGGGAGATACTTTGTTCGGATATCACGGACGCGGTGGAGAGGCTCTGCGTCCGGGCGGCCACGGTGCTGACGCCGGATGTGGCCCTGGCCATCGAGTGCGCGGAGGAGACCGAGCCCTCCGAGGCCGGCCGGGCGGCACTGCGGGATATGGAGGAGAATTTCAAA
>CANQUO010000081.1 GCA_947627085.1 uncultured Oscillospiraceae bacterium | reverse complement strand
GCCGCCCCCGCCTCACCGGAGCCTGCCCCGGAGAGGGGATACGCGCCGGAGCCGGGGTATACCCAGGAGCCGCAGTATTCCCAGGAGCCGGAATACGCCCCGGAACCGGAGTATGACCGAGCCCCGGAGCGGGAATCAGACCCGGAGAGCTTTCCTGAGTACGGTGAGTACGACGGGGAGGAGTACGCGCCCCCCAGGCGCTCCCGCCGCCGGTCCCGCGAGGAGCAGGAGGAGTGGGAGGAAGAGGACGAGAGCCGCCAGCGCTCCGGCGGACTGCCCTTCGGCATATCCAACGGCTTTTTAGCGCTCCTGGCGGGGATGGTGCTGTCCCTTCTGATATTGGGTGCGGCCATCGTGCCGGACCTCCCGGACCCGGCCTGGAGCGCGCTGGTCATAGGGTCCCTCGTCATCGCCTGCGTACCGCTTGCGGTGAGTGGCCTTGGCGACGCGGGCTCGGGCAGGATACCCGCAAGCTTCATAATGCTCGCGGCGGTGATAGTCTACGGCCTGTCGGCACATCTGGTGGAGGCCGTCGTGGCCGCTGTGGTGTTCAACGTGTGCCGGGCCGTGGTCACGGCCTACTGCGAGCGTAAGCTGGACCTCGTGACCGACAGGCTGGGGCGCAACGATGAGCCGGAGGACCCCCGGGCCACATTGAGGCGCATGTCCTGCGTCAGGGGAGTCATAAGCGGAAGGATGCGGCCCATGGAGGATCAGCGCCGGATCGAGCGGCTGACGCTCCTTGGGGGACTTGTGCTGGGGCTCTTCGTGTCGCTGATACCGCCGCTGATGGATGGGATGGACTTTGTCAAATGGGTCGCCAGGGGAGCGGTGGTGCTGTCGCTGTGCGCCTTTTACGGAGAGTCCGCGGCGCTGATAGCATATCTCAATTCCGTGGAGAGCTCCTTCGCCGCCGGCGTGTGCTTCGCCGGGGCGGATGTGATGGCCGACGCGGCCAACGCAAGCTCGGTGGTGTTCAATAAGACCGGCACCCTCACCGACGGAAACTACACGGTGAGGTCCGTGGACCCGGTGAGGATAAGCGAAAAACAGCTTCTCTACCTTGCGTCTTACGCCGGCGCGTACTCGGACCACGCCCTCATGAGGGCCATACGGGACTATTCCGGCTTTGAGCCGGACAGGAGCCGCATACTCCGTCACAGGATACAGCCAGGCTACGGGAGCATGGTCATGATGGAGGGCAACCAGATAGTGGGCGTGGGCAATATAGACTTCATGGAGAGGCTCGGAATCAGGGGCGACCTCTACATGGGCGGGGACACCTGCGTATTCGTAAGCGTCGGCCGCAACTGCGTCGGGCGAATCGACTTTGCCGATTCCCTCAGCGAGGGCGCCCAGAGCGTGGCCACGGCCTTAAGGCGCGAGCGGGTGGCCAATGTGGCCCTTATGACCGGCGATAACGCCCTCAGCGCCACCAACGTGGGCAAGAGCGTCAATATTTCGGAGATATATTCCGATTGCCGCCCCCAGGACAAGGCCGCCAGGCTCCGATATATCCTGGACACCCAGGAGCGGGAGGACAGGCTCATCGTCGTAAGCCGCGCCGGGGAGGACAGGGAGCTTCTTGAGATGGCCAACATCGGCGTGACCCTGGGCATCGGCCTGGACGCCACGGACAAGTTCCCGGACGTGGTCATACCCGACGGGGGACTTATGAAGCTCCCCAGGCTCATAAGGTACGCGCGAAGCGCCAGCCGCAGTGTGACGATGACCAATACTGTCTACGCCGGAGCCCGGTGTCTGGCGGCCATTCTGGCCATCGTGGGCGTGCTCCCGATGTGGATAGCGGCCATAGTCATGTCCGGAGTACAGCTGGGCACCTTCATCGCCTCCGACACCCACGCGGAAAAGTAAGAACAATTAAAAATTAAAAAAAGAGGTAGAGCATCCGCTTTACCTCTTTTATTTGTTGTTGCAGGTCCTATACGGAGCACAGCTCGTCATAGGCCACGTCGGCCAATGTCACAGGGGTGACGAGACATCGGCAGAGCTTTGAGACGAATTCCTCGGCCGGGGCTCTGGCGGGGTACAGGTCCGTAAGCTCGGCGCGCTCGCCTCCCGCGATCTCCACCGCCGCGCCGTAGCGGGTGTGGATACAGCCGTCGACTTCTACCTGGGCTTCGGTGAGAAAATAGGATAATGTCATGCCCGAGACCCGGGCCATCATGAGTTTTGTGTACTTTGTTTTCATTTTGACGCCTCCCGGAATTTTCATGACGGCGATTTGTTCCGCCAATTCCTATTATCCGTCAAAAAAGATAAAAATTCCAGAAAAACTGTCAACAAATATTTGCCGTGAGCTGACAAATTATGACGAAAACTATTGTTTTTTTCTTAGTTGTCCGCAATGAAATCCCCGCCGTCGCCGAAATTCCAGAAGCCCCGCACCCCGGCGGCCTCGGCGGCCACCTGAAACTGATATTTGGCGATGCCCAGGTCGTTGTATTTTAACGCATTGGCGTTTTCCTTCCAGATGCGGGCGGTGACGAGGCCGTCCTTGTAGACGATGTTCACCGGCTGCTGGTTCACGGCGGAGGGCCCGTCCTTCACGGCCTCCACGCCGGCCATGACCCACTTGGGCAGAGTGGAGAGGGGGTGGTCGGACTCTATGAAGTCCTCAAGCTTCCTGCTCTTTGAGCGTATGGCGGCCCTGATGGTCCGCTGTTTCAGGGGGACCTTTTCCGTTGCGTAGCCCAGGGGCATCACATCCCACAGCCGCGTATCCCCGGTGAGCTCCGCCTCCACCGATTTGCGGTCGAAGGTACCGGCGACCCAGCAGGCGCCGAGCCCCAGGGACACGGCCCGGAGCATCAGCTTCTGGCCGAAGTAGCCCACCATCTCGGAGCTTATCTCGTCCGCCCCGCCTATCAAAAGGGCGCAGGAGGACACGGCCCCGGAGAACATGGCCGCCGAGAGCTTCACCGCCGGGACGGAGGCGTCGCCGGTGCTGACAAGTCGAAAGGCGAGGCCGGAGGCGGAATTTATCTCCTCGATAAGCCCGGAAAGCTCCGCGAGCTTCTCCGGCTCCACCGCGCGTTTTTCATAGGAACGGACGGATACCCGATTTTGAAGCGCCTCAAACTCAGTCATTTTGCTCCTCCTTATTTTTTCGGTCAATTTTGCCATAGCGCTCCGCGCGCCCCTTTTCGTGCTTGCCCATGCGCCTTATGGGGCGGCTGCGGACGAGCAGGGCGAAGAGGAACAGCATGGCGCAGGAGAGGCTTATCCTCCAGCCCAGGGACAGGGCGGTATTACTGTATCGGAAGGTCACCGTGTGCTCCCCGGCGCTGAGCCTCAGCGCCACCATACAGCCGCCGACGTCGGTTATTTTCGCGGGCTTGCCGTCCACGAAAGCCCTCCAGTTGCCGTCGTCGGGGATGGAGGTGTAGAGGAGCCCGTCTGTGGGACAGGAGATATCCCCCTCCACATATGTGCTCTCGAACCTTGTGAGCTCAAGGGGCGAGGCCGAAAGGGTATCGTAGGCCTCCTGAAAGAGCCGGTCGTCAAGTATGGCGGCCCTTATCGTCATGGTGCCGTTTTCACCGGCGCGGCAGTCCATGCGCACCTCAAATACGTCCCCGGGCTGGGCCATGCAGACGGAGAACATCTGGGGGAGGGTTATGCTCTCGCTGAATATTAGCTGGTCGTTTTTATAGACCCGGAAGCTGTTCCGGGCGGAGAGGTTGAGATGGATACACAGCAGACCCTCGTTGTTGGCGGTGTAGAAATACGATACCGTGCCGCCCGAGCCTCCGGTATAGGAGCAGTAGCGGCTCTGGGGGGAGGCCGTGAGCTCCAGTCCCTCGGAGCCCCGGATATCAAGGTCAAAGGTCGGGATTGAGCGCCAGAAGCTCCCCGTGACGCCCGAGGCCGCGGCGAGGAGCGTATTTTGTACGGTAAACGGGTCGTTGCCGGTGAGGTCCGCCTCCGAAAGGTCGGGCTTTGTCAGGAACCCCAGGGGGAGATAGGCGTTGTTTTCAAGCAAGCTCACCTGGCCGAAGGAGCGAAGGCATTTAAAGTAGCTGTTGTCCTTCACCTCACCGTCACGCTCTATCATGTACTTGAGCCCCAAAAAGAGGTTTGCCACCGGGGAGCTCTCCTCAAAGCAGTAGCGGTTATAGTTGTCCTTGGCGGCGTAGCCCAGGGACTGCATGAACCTGGTCACGCTGACGTTCACGGAGCTTGTGAAGGTGGAGATGCCGTTGTAGCCTATAAGCGCCCCGTCGTTCAGCGTCTGGGCGTGGGTGACCTCGGCGCGGTAGAAAAGTGTGTCGCGCTCAAGCTCCTCCATGTAGCTCACGGCGTCGTAGGTGTCGCCGGTGCCCTTGGGATAGTTGGAGGCATTGGTGGGCGGGAAGTTCACGCCGAAATTGAGTATGTCAACGATAAGCTCGATGCCGAAAACGCATACAAGCGCTGTCGACGCCCGCCTCCGCTTAAGCTCCCGGCGGGCGGCGCGCCGGGCCTCATCGTCAATGTCCGGGTTTTCAAAGCCCTCCGCATCATACGCCGCCTCATCCGAGCCGGGCATTCCTCCGGCTCCGTCAGTCTCCGGCGCTTTTTTCCGGAATTTTTCCGGGAGCGCGTCCCAGAGCAGTACTCCGGTGTAGAGAAGCAGGAACGCCAGGTTGCAGGACAAGTATACGGGCTCCGAGCGCCCGTCGCCGGCGAATATCGACAAAGCGGCCAATACCCCGGCCAGGACCACCTGCCACACCTTGAAATCGTGGCGCAGAAGATACGCCCGGTAGGCCATGCAGAGAAGGACGAAGCTATAAAGGAAGCTGAAGCGGTAGGGCATCATGTTCGTAAAGTGGAACCCGTGCCACACGTAGTCCAACTTTCGGATTATGAAGCTCGCGATAAAAAAGAACAAAAGCGCCACGCCGCACAGCTTGTCGCGGAGCTTCACCTTCCGGGTCGTGAGGCACAGAAACGCCAGCACCACGCTCCCCGCGCCGCAGTAGATGTTGGGAAGCCCCTCCTTGAAGGTCAGGGGCGCCCAGGCACCGGAGTTGCCCAAGGTCCTCCGGACGGCGTCAAAAAAGCCCCTCCAGGTGTTCTCGCCGGCTATATTGAGCTGAAAGCCCGTGGGGAATTTGTTCACCGCGGAGTAGGTGTCCTGAAGGGCGGCCAGCGCCGGTAGCTCCAGCATGGCCGTCATGCCGATGGCTAAAAGGGAGAATACGCCGATCCTAACAAGGTCCGCGAAAAACCGCCCCAAACCCCGCCAGCGGCACAGCTCATAGCCGAAAAACAGCAAAAATACGAATACGCAGGTGAAAAGGCCCACGTAATAATTTATAAAAATCGAGAGAAAAAGAGTGACAGTGTAAAGGACGAATTTCCGGTCCCGCAACAGCTCCACCGCCCCCAATACCACCAGGGGCAGAAGGGCGAAGGTGTCGAGCCACATGAGGTTCCACTGGTAGCCCAGCGCCCAGGCGCACATGGCGTAGAAGCTCCCGAAAAGGGCGATGGAGATATCGTCACGGCGGAAGGATTTTTTGAGAAATATCGCGAAAAAGAGCCCCGCGAGGCCCAGCTTTATGGGTACGAACAGGGAGAAGAGCCCCAAAAGCGCGCCCTTGGGCGCCAAAATCCCCAACAGATTTACAGGGGAGGCCAGGTAGTAGGCGATGAGGCCCAAATAGTCCATGCCCATGCCCACGTTCCAGCTGTATATAAGGCCGTGCCCGCCCAGAAGGGCCTTCCGAAAGGCCACGAAGAAGGGGAAGTACTGGTGGAACATGTCCGAATAGAGCATGGAGTAACTGCCGAAGGGGGAGTAGCCGCCGATGACCATGACGGTGAGCATACACACCACCGGTATGGCGAAGGCCAATAAGGTCCAGCTTGGCTGCCTCTTTTTATTTTTTGATGAGACGAGCTTCATTTTGTTATCCTCAATTTGTCATCATGGATTAAGCGGCGCGGTCCGCCGGTTGCCCCGTCAGCTCCGGTCCCCGCCGCCGCGTCTTTCGGGCAGGGTGCGGATATTGACGTTTATTTTTGAGGGGAGCGAGCGGGATATGTACTCCCGGCGGTCGCGGGTCTGGGGGAGAAGGTGGGTGGCGACGGCGGAGATGCAGTGGTCGCCGTAAAATATGAAGTAGTCAAGCAGGACTATGTTGAACGAGCCCAGGGCCCTGTCAAGTCCGGCTATGAGATCGGCCTCCAGGTCCTCCGGGGTGCCCTCGATACACAGTATATTGTGGGCGAGTATCACCCTGTCGGTCTTGGCCCGAAGGGCGGGGAGGACCAGCGCGCCGGTGTCGGGTCCTCCGGCGGGGATGGGACCTGAGCAAACAGGGGCGCAACCGGCGACCCAGCCGTCCCGGTCGATGCAGACCTCCAAAACAAGGTCCGTATCCACGCCCCTGAACCTGGAGCTCAAATAGCGCCTCGCGCTGTCGACGCTGCGTATGAGCACCCCGGCGCGGCGCTGGCTCCAGGCCCTCCGGGACAGTGCCCCGACTATCTTTATGAGAAGCGCCACATCCTCCCCGGCGCCCTTGATCCCGGCAAGCTCCTCCGGAGTGAGTGACGCCACGCCTGAAAGACCGCCGCCGGCGCTTATCAGCTCCTCAGCCAGCGGACGCACGTCCCGCCGTGGCATGAGCGGGTACAGCATGAGCTCCGCAAGCTCCGCGTCCGTCATGCTCCCCGGGCCGGACCTCATATATTTTTGCCGCATACGTTCCCTGTGACCGGCGTGGGGTTGCATCAGCTTTCCTCCCTTAAGGCGGTGGTTATGTATGACCCCGAGGGGTCCACGGTGTCAAGATACCCCTCGGCGGCCAGGGAGACGTAGGTCTCCTTCGATACGATGATGTGGTCAAGGAGCCTTATGCCGATGGAGTTGAGCCTGCGGCGCAATACCGAGGTCACCGCAAGGTCCGTATCCGATGGCGCGGGGTCCGATGTGGGATGGTTGTGGGCGATGATGATATCGGCGCACTCGGTGTCGGCGGCCTTGCACAGCAGGGGAAAGATGTCAAGCTTTGCCGAGATGGCGCTCCCGGTGCATATGAGCTCCACTGACAGCGGAAGGAGGAACCCGTCTAAGTAGATTGCCCGGACGGCCTCGGCGTCCATGTCCCTGAATCGGGGGATGAGGAGCTCCGCGGCCCGCTCGGGGCAGGTGACGGCGGACTGGCTCTCCTGCCGCGCCTCGGCGCGGATATATATGTTCCCCACGGCGTTTATGAGTATGGCGGACTTCTCCCCGACGCCCTGGATGCTTGTAAGCTCGCTCAGCTTCGAGGTCAGCACGTTCCAGACCGTACTGTAATGGGCCATGAGCCTTTTTGCCAGCTCCCCGGCGTTTTTCACGTGGCACACTCCCAAAAGTGCCTCCAAAAGCTGCTGGTCGGTGAGGGTCTCCCCGTCGGAGTCCTGAAACCACCGGCGGTACAGCTCCCGTTTCCCCGTATCGGCCATATCCGCTCCCCCTGTCGGACTATATCTGTTAACAAAGATATTTTATTCTGGTAAAGGCAAAATTGCAAGAGTGGATTTGATAATAATGACATTTTCTGCCCGCCGCCGCGTCCGAAAGCCGGTAAAAAGAGAAAATATACTTGCATGAGCGGAGAAAAGGGAATATAATTACATTATTACTCGTTATTGGAGGTTTTTTTATGACCGCGTGGTACCTTGTGCTGTGTCTCGTCATCCTCGGCATCGCCTACGTTATCTTCAACTACATGAAGATAAAGAAGATGCGGGAGGGGACGGCGGACATGGTCGAAATGGCCGGGATAATCCGTTCCGGCGCAAACACCTTCATGCTCACGGAATACAAGAGCATCTGCGTCGTCTTAGTGGTGGTGGCCGCCATCTTCACGCTTTTCATTGAAAAGACGGCGGGCCTGAGCTTCTTGCTTGGCGGAGCTATGAGCTCGATAGTCTGCGTCCTCGGTATGAAGAGCGCCACCTACGCCAACGTGCGCACCGCCAATAAGGCCCGGGAGAGCCTGTCCATCGGCGAGACGGTGAAGGTCGCCCTGTGCGGCGGCAGTATCTCCGGCCTTGCAGTCCAGGCCTTCGGTATGCTGGGGCTCATAATCGTCATGCTCGTCCAGGGCGGCGTGGACCATACCTCGGTAAGCTCCGGGCTTATCAAAATTTCCGGCCTTACCTGCAATCCCACCGTCATGCGCGTGTCCACCTACTCCCTTGGCTGCTCCATCGTGGCCATGTTCAACAGGGTCGCCGGGGGCAACTACACCAAGGCCGCCGACATAAGCTCCGACATCCTTGGCAAAATTCGCCACGACCTTCCGGAGGACGACAGCCGGGTGCCCAACACCATCGCGGACTTCATCGGCGACAACGTAAACGACATCGCCGGCAACTGCTCGGACCTCCTTGAGAGCTTCGTGGCCACCATGTCCGCGTCCATCATGATCGCCGTGACCCTCTTCCAGGGCCACGCCTCCGCCGGGGACGGCATCTTCAACGCCACCGTGCTCTTCCCCATAATCCTGGCCGCCTGCGGCTTTGCCGGGTGCCTTGTGGGCCTGGGGATAGCTAACTTTAAGAAAATGAGCGACAATCCATCCCGGGAGCTGGACCTTTCCACTTGGATATCCGCCGGTATAACCGTTATACTCGGCGGCGTGGCCTGCTATCTCATATTCGGAAAGCTGGGCGCCGGCGAGCTCTATGAGGAGTTCAAGATCGGCTGGGCCTCCCCCTGGGTCTCCGCCATAATGGGAATAATCTCCGGCGTGGCCATTGGCGTCATCACCGAGTACTACACCTCCACCGACCACAAGCCCACCCGTGAGCTTGCGGAGATATGCGAGGAGGGCGAGGCCTTCGTGGTCACAAAGGGCGACGCCATCGGCTCCCGCTCCTGCTTACTTCCCGTGCTCATAATCGCCATAGCGCTTTTAGTTTCCGGCTTTATCTGCGGCACCTACGGCATTGCCATCGCGGCCCTGGGTATGCTGGCTTTCGTGGGCGCCACGGTGTCCATCGACGCCTTCGGACCCATCGCCGACAACG
>CANQUO010000080.1 GCA_947627085.1 uncultured Oscillospiraceae bacterium | reverse complement strand
ACGGCAACCTAGGCGCTGTCTGATCTGTTAACTTTATTTTAATCTTTTCTCTGTCCTCTTGACGGGGCGCGGGTCAACCCGGAAGGGGGCATATATTTCGGATTTCTCAAGTCATGACTTTCTCTTTCTCACAAGTCCCACCGTCATAACCAGCGCCGGGACAAAAAGCAGGGACCGGGCAAGGGAGAGAAGGTCGATGACGCTGCCATACAGGTAGACGTCATTCCCGGCCTGCAGCTCCCGGACCAGAATATCGAAAACACAGCGCTGACATATGGGTATCACGGCAAGGCACAGCGCCCAGAGCGCCGCCGTGATAAGTATGTTCCCCCAAGAGCGGCGAAGCCTGACCGTGCGAAAATCCCACAGCGTCCATGCGGTCATGAGTACAAAAACGCCAATTATCACGGCGGACATAATGAACGACCAGTTCAACTGCGACGCTCCGCCATTGACGTAACGGGGAATACTCAGAAAATAGTCAATGCTCGCTCCGGTGGCAAAGCGCAAAATGAGCGCGGCGCTCACCACTACCGTCCAGGCGCACCAGAGCCCCGGCCTTTTTTCGCAGGCAAAGCACAAGCCGCCGCAGGCGAGTATGGGCAGCGCCAATATAGCCCCCATGAGGCCCCCGACGACCGTCAGCACTATAAGTCCAAGGCCGCCGACGGTCAAAAGTACCGTCCCCGCCACACGCCGTCCGTTCCAGTATCGCTCCGGGGCGGCGGGCATCGGCTCCGGCGCTGTGTTGGCGGGCTCAGGCGGCGCGTCCTTCACCGGCTCCGCCGGTTTTCTGTCCAATATGAGCTCGTCCAGCGTGACGCCAAAAAGCTCCGAAAGCCTTATGAGCTTGTCAAGCTCCGGCACCGAGGCGTCCGTCTCCCACTTGCTCACCGACTGCCTCGACACGTCCAGCTTTTCCGCCAGCGCGTCCTGAGACATCCCCGCCTTGTTGCGAAGCTCGTAAAGATTGTTTCCAAGGCTCATGTAAAAGCCCCCTTTCATCCTCTATAATACCAAAAAAGCGCCGGTTCGTCTGTAAACCGGCGCTTTGAAATTGCGCAACTGTCGGTTGCGGAGGGTCATTTCGCCCGGGTGTCGCAGTAAGCGCAGCGGTAAACCCGGTGCTCCCGGTCGGTGAGCTTGAAAACGTGCTCCAGCTCCTGCTCGCAGGAGGTGATGCACCGGGGATTTTTACACCGGATAACGCCGCGAATCTCGTCGGGCAGGTCCGGGTGGCGTTTCTCCACCCGCTCTCCGTTTCTGATGATATTCACGGTGATGTGGGGGTCGATGTAGCCCAAAAGGTCGAAATTTAAGTCTATGACCTCGTTTATTTTCAGTATATCCTTCTTCCCCCGCTTGCCGCTGGCGGCGTTTTTAATGAGCGCCACCTCGCAGTCGAGCTTGTCGAGCTCTAAGTACCGGTAGAGCTCCATGCCCCTCCCGGCGGGGATATGGTCTATGACTATGCCGTTGACTATGGTGCCGATAAGCATCTCACTCCACCTCCAGAAGCTTCATTATAAGGGCCATACGGATAAATTTTCCGTTCATGACCTGCCTGAAGTAGCAGGCGCGGGGGTCCTTATCTATGGCCACGGATATCTCATTGACCCGGGGCAACGGGTGCAGGATGGACAGGTCTTTTTTCGCCGTCTCCAGCTTGTCCGGGGTGAGGATATAGGTGTCCTTCAGGCGCACGTAGTCGGCCTCGGATATGAACCGCTCCCGCTGGACCCTCGTCATGTAGAGTATGTCCAACTCCGGCATGGCCTCCTGCAGGGACTCCGTCTCCCGGTATTTCACGCGCCCCGCGTTCAGTATATCCGTGCGGACGTGCTCCGGCACCTTCAGCTCCTCCGGGGAGATGAGCACGAAGTCCACGCCCTCGTACCGGCTCATGGCCTCCAAAAGCGAGTGGACCGTCCGGCCGAATTTGAGGTCCCCGCAGCACCCCACGGTCATGTGGCTGAGCCTGCCCTTCTCCCGCTTTATGGTGAGAAGGTCGGTGAGTGTCTGGGTGGGGTGGTTGTGGCCGCCGTCGCCGGCGTTTATCACCGGTATGCTGGCGTTCATCGCCGCCACCCTCGGAGCCCCCTCCATGGGGTGGCGCATGGCGATTATGTCCGCAAAACAGCTTATGACCCTGGCCGTATCGGCCACGCTCTCGCCCTTGGAGGCGGAGCTGGACTGGGCCTCGGAAAAACCGATGACACTGCCCCCCAGCTCTATCATGGCCGACTCAAAGCTAAGCCGCGTGCGGGTGGAGGGCTCGTAGAAAAGCGTGGCCAGCTTCTTCCGGCGGCACTTTTCCGCGTACTTGTCGGGGTCTTTGATTATATCCTCCGCCGTGGCGATAAGCCCGTCTATCTCCTCGACCGTCAGGTCCGCGATATCTATAAGACTTCTCATCTCTTCGCTCCGTTCACCTTGAGATAATTCCGAATCCTCTCCACGTTCTCCCTGTTTGCCGGGTCCTCATCAAGGTACTCGATGATGTCATATACATCCACAACGGAGTAGACGGGGAAGCCAAACTCCTCCTCTATCTCCTCCATGGCGGACTTGTCGGTCCTGCCCTTCTCCCCCCGGTTGACCATTATGAGGCAGGCGGCCACCTTCACGTTATCAAGAGAGGAAAGTATGTCCATGCTCTCCCGTATGGCCGTACCGGCGGTGATCACGTCCTCCACAATGACTATCTCCTCCCCCGGCTGAGGCTTATGGCCCACCAAAACGCCGCCCTCGCCGTGGTCCTTGGCCTCCTTGCGGTTAAAGCAGAAGGGCAGATCGAGCCCGTTCCCCGCCAATGCCGCCGCGGCGGACACGGCGATGGGTATGCCCTTGTAGGCCGGTCCAAAGAGGACCGTTTTCCTGTCCCCCAGGTTGTCCATATACGCCCGGGCGTAAAAATGCCCCAGCTTCATGATCTGCTCCCCGGTCTTGATGTCCCCGGCGTTGATGAAGTAGGGTATCTTCCGCCCGGATTTTGCGGTGAAGTCCCCAAATTTCAACACCCCGGCGGACGCCAGGAATTCAATAAACTCGTGCTTGTAGGTTTCCATATGTTATCCTCCCATGGGATTATTTGCTTATTTTTAAGCCTTCCCCGCCCGGGCGGGGAAGGTGCCGCCGCTTATTTCCCGTAGGGGCGGGTTCTAAACCCGCCCGTCCCACCAAAATGCGAGGTGCCGTTCCGGCGGGCGGGTTTGGAACCCGCCCCTACGAAAGGCTTTCGGATTTTGCTTTCTTCTCCCCCATATCACCCGACCAATATCTCCTCCAGCTCCCAAAGCTCCCCCGCAAGGTATTTCGCCCCCGCCGCCGTGAGCTCCTCTTTTGAGCCGTAGCCCCAGAGAACCCCCACTGTGTCAAGGCCGTTTTGGCGGGCTCCCTCCACGTCGTGGCGGCGGTCGCCCACCATAAGGGCCCGGCTTCGGTCCGTGATGCCCGCCTCGCCGATCGCTCTCGCCACGATGGCGGCCTTGCCGGCCTTTCGCTCGTCCATGGGCGCGCCGCAGATGAGGGTGAAGTATTTTGAAAGCTCAAACCGCTCCATTATGCGAAGGGCGAACTTCTCCGGCTTCGAGGTGGCCAGAATGAGCCGAAGCCCGGCGCTTTGGAGCTTTTCCAGCGTCCCGCCGATTCCCGGGTACGGCACGTTTTCAAGCCAGCCCCGGGGCTCGAAATACTCCCGGAATTTGGCGATCGCCTCCTCCATCCTGTCCTCCGGGATATCGAACCGCGCGAAGGACTCATATAGCGGCGGGCCGATGAAGAAGGTCAGGTCCTCCGGGTCCGCCTCTAAACCGAAGTGCCGGAGAGCGTGGGCGGCGGAATTTGTTATGCCCTCCTTGGGGTCGGTGAGGGTGCCGTCCAGATCGAAAAGGGCGTAGTCGTAACGCATCAGCTTATGAAATCCCGGACACAGCGAAGGTACGCCTCCTCCGGGTCGGGGGCGGCGGTGATGGGGCGGCCCACCACGATGTAGTCGGAGCCTATCTTCTTCGCCTCGGCCGGAGTCATTACCCGCTTCTGGTCCCCCGCGTCCCCGCCGGCAAAGCGCACGCCGGGGGTGACGGTCAAGAAGCCGGAGCCGCACTGCTCATGGACTATCTGTGCCTCCAGCGGCGAGCACACCACGCCGTCCAGCCCCGCAAGGCGGGCGTTGGTGGCGTAGCGCATGACGGTGTCGGGCAGGCGACCCATTATACCCAGCTCGTTTTGCATTGCCGTCTCGGATATGCTGGTGAGCATGGTGACGGCGATGAGGATAGGCCGGGTGCCGTCCGGGCGGGTAAGGCCCTCCAGGGCGTACCTCATCATCTCCACCCCGCCCCCGGCGTGGAGGTTCGTCATGTCCACGTCAAGGCGCGAGAGTACCGCCATGGCCTTTTTTACGGTGTTGGGGATGTCATGGAGCTTGAGGTCAAGAAATATCCTGTGCCCCCGCTCCTTTATTTTCCGGACGATCTCCGGCCCCTCGGCGTAAAATAGCTCCATGCCGATCTTCACGAAGGGCCGGGATGCGCCGAATTTGTCAAGAAACTCAAAGGTCTGCCTGGCATCCGAAAAGTCGCAGGCCACTATAACGTCCTTACCCATTGTGTGCTCCTCCAATTATGTCAGTTAAATTTTCTATGTGAAGCCGCTCCATCACATATGGCAACTCCTCGACTATCTTCTTTGAGGCAAAGGGGTCCACAAGGTTCGCCGCCCCCACCTCCACCGCCGTGGCTCCGGCCAGCATCATTTCAATGACGTCCTCGGCGGTAGTAACGCCGCCCATACCTATAATGGGTATTTTTACCGCCTCATATACCTGCCACACCATCCGAAGGGCCACCGGGAAAACGGCGGGGCCCGAGAGGCCGCCCGTCACGTTTTTTATCACCGGCGCGCGTTTTTTTAGGTCTATCCTCATGCCCATAAGGGTGTTTATAAGGCTTATCCCGTCCGCCCCGGCCTCCTCGCAGGCTTTTGCGATTGCCGCGATATCCGTGACGTTGGGTGAAAGCTTCATGTATACGGGCTTTTTTGTCACTGCCTTCACCGCTTTTGTGACCTGGGCGGCGCTCTCCGGGCTCGTCCCGAAGCTCATGCCGCCGCGGTGGACGTTGGGGCAGGATATGTTGACCTCTATAAGGCCCACCTGCTCCTCCTTATCTATCCTCTCACAGCACTGGGCGTACTCGTCCACGGAAAAGCCTGAGATATTGGCCACCACCGGCTTATGGAACACCTTCCTGAGCTTTGGGAGCTCCTCGCCTATCACCCTGTCGATGCCGGGGTTTTGAAGTCCCACGGCGTTGAGCATTCCGGAGGCCGTCTCCGCTATCCTGGGCGGCTCATTGCCGAAGCGGGGCTCCCGGGTGGTGCCCTTGAAGGAGAAGGAGCCCAGGATATTTATGTCATAGAGCTCGGCAAACTCGTGCCCGTACCCGAATGTCCCGCTTGCGGGGATCACCGGGTTGTCAAGGACGAGGCCCGAGAGGGCGACCTTTGTATTTACCATACTATCTCCTCCTTGACTAAGACCGGCCCGTCCTTACAGATGCGCTTGTGTCCGTACTTCGTCCTGCAGGTGCACCCCATGCAGGCCCCAAAGCCGCACCCCATCCGCTCCTCAAATGAAAATTGCCCGGAGGTGACGGACTTGTCATACACGGCCCTCAGCATCGGCTCGGGGCCGCAGGTGTAGAAGTAAGAATAGCTCTTCCTTTCTGCCCTCCCTGCCCCGGCGGGGAGAGGTAGGGGTGAGGTGGGATCGCCGCGAAGCGGCAACATATCCATAGCGTCGGTCACAAAGCCCCTTATCCCATAGCTCCCGTCCGTCGTTGTGACGTAAGTATCCAGCCCTAAGGCCCTGAACTCCTCCTCGTAAAAAACCTCGTCCTTTGTATTAAATCCCAGTATTACGGCGGGATTTTTCCCCTCCGAAATAAGCTTTTTCGCCAGCGCGTACATCGGCGGCACGCCCGCGCCGCCTCCGATGAGCAGGGGCCTGCCCCCGGAAACGGAGGTGTCGTAGCCGTTGCCAAGGCCGATGAGGGCGTCGATTTTCGCGCCCTTACAAAGTCCGGACATGTACCGCGTCCCGCGGCCCACCACCTTATAAATAAGGGTGAGGCTGTCCTCCCCGTAGTCGCAGACGGATATTGGCCGCCGGAGGTAGAAGCCCTCTAACTTCAGATTCACAAACTGCCCGGGGCGGATATCCCCGGTCTCGCCGGACAGAACCATCTCATATGTGTTCTTCGCTATCTCCCGGTTAGCCGCTATCTCAAATACCGTATCGACCATCTGTCTCCCTCCAGGCTATCCTCCCGTCCGCCAGCGTCATAAGGCACCGGCCGTAGACCCTCCACCCCTCAAAGGGCGTGGCCCGGCCCATGGACAAAAATTCCGACGAATCTATGGTAAATTCACGCTCCAGGTCAAATATGGCGATGTTCGCCGCCTCCCCCGGCTCGATTTTGCCCCCCGGTATGCCGAACCGCCGGGCCGGAGCGGAGCTCATGAGCTCCACAAGCCGCTGAAGGCTGGTGATATGTCCCAGCACCAGCTTTGTATAGAGCACCGGGAAGGCGCACTCAAGGCCCACGATGCCGTTGAGGCTCCCGGCAAGGCCCCCGGACTTCTCCTGGGCTGAGTGGGGCGCGTGGTCGGTGGCTATCATGTCCACCGTCCCGTCGCATATCCCCTCGATAAGCGCCTCCCGGTCCTCCCGGGACCTTATGGGCGGGTTCATGCGGAAGGCCCCGGAGTCCCGAAGGTCCCCGTCCGTCAGCGTGAGATAGTGGGGTCCCGTCTCGCATGTCGCGTCCAGCCCCTCGAATTTGGCAAGTCTCACAAGGCCCACCGTCTCCTTTGTGGAGACGTGGCAGACGTGGTATTTGCACCCGGTCTCCCGGACAAGCTCCAAATCCCGCTCCACCTGCCGCCACTCGCTCTCAGGGTCGTTGCCCAAAAGTCCGTGGGCCCTGGCGTACTCCCCGTCGTTGACGGCCCAGCCCTTTTTCAAAAGGCTCTCGTCCTCGGCGTGGGCCACGATGGGCAGGCCAAGCTCCCGGGCCTTTTCCATGGCCCTTTTCATCATGTCCTCCGACTGCACGCCCCGCCCGTCGTCGGAAAACCCGGCCACATATGGGGCCATGGCCTCCATGTCCGCAAGCTCCCCGCCCCGCTCACCGCGCGTTATGGCCCCGTAGGGCCTCACCGCCACGGCGGCGTCGCGATCGATGACGTCAAGCTCGCGCTTAAGGTTCGGAAGGGTATCCGGCACGGGTTTTAAATTTGGCATGGAGCACACAGCGGCGTACCCGCCCCGGGCCGCCGCCAGGGTCCCGGTCCGGACGGTCTCCTTGTACTCAAACCCCGGCTCCCGGAGGTGCACATGTGGGTCGACGAGCCCCGGGAGGGCGTGGGCGCCCCGAAAATCAAAAACGGCAACGTCACCGCCAGCTAAAAGGTCCGAGCCCATGGCGGCAACGATGCCATCATCTATCAATATGTCCGCCTTCTGAAAGGCGTTTTTTCGGTACACGTTAAGGTTTTTGAGAAGGTATTTCATAGAACCTCACTTTATAGCGATGTATGTCCGGCTTTTCGGGGCCGGCCGCGGCCGGCCCCGGCTTTGGTCACGAATGTCTCTCACGGACCACCTTAAACGCCTCGTCCGCCACCTCCAGGGTCTCGTCTATGTCCTTATCCGAGAGGCTCGCGTTTATGAAGTGGTTGTGGTGGTTTGTGAAGAACACCCCGCGCTTGACGCACTCGGCTATCCACTCCTGATGGAGCATCAGCGTGGGGTCGTCGGCTATGCGCAGATAAAAGAGGCTCGGCACGCCGGATACGTGCAGATCGTAGCCGTATTTCAACGCCGTTGTCACAAGGCCGTTTTTGAGCTTCGTGCCCTTTTCGATGAGAAGCTGTGGACAGCCAAGCTTTTTCATCTTGTTTATGCAGGCGATGCCGGCGGCGAAGGGCACGGCGCTCATCCAGTAGGAGCCCGTGTAGCTTAGCGAGGAGACGGAGCTTTTCAAAAAGTCCCGCCCGCACAGCGCCGACACGTTGTAGCCGTTGGCCAGCGCCTTGCAAAAGCAAATGAGGTCCGCCTTAAAGCCGAAGTAATGGTCGGAGCCGGCCATATCCAGCCTGAACCCGGCCCGCACGTCGTCGATTATAAGCACGGTCCCCGTGTCGTCGCAGAGCTTTCTGACCTTCTGCCTCCTTCGGCAACTCGTTGTCCGCGAAGTTCCCGTGCATGTAGGGCTGGGCGATTATGGCCGCGATCTCGCCCTTATTTTGCTCAAAGGCCTCCTGGAGCTCGTCAAAGTCGTTCCAGGTCACATATATGTTGTTGGCCACGTCCTCCTCCAGCACCCCGGCGTAGTCGATCTTCTGGGTCCAGGGGGATATGCCGTGGTAGTAGCCCTTGAAAAAGACTATCTTCTTCCGGTGGGTGTAGGCCCTGGCCGTCATCACGGCGCAGGTGGTCACGTCGTTGCCGTTTTTGGCGAAAAACGCCCAGTCGGCGCAGGCCACGGTCTCCACTAAGAGATCGGCGAAATCTATCATCACCGGGTTTGGCAGGGTGGTGCAGTCGGATATCCTCCGCTGTTTTGCCGCCGCCTCGTCCACGTCCGGGTCGTTGTAGCCCAGCACGTTCGGCCCGTAGGCGCACATGTAGTCGATGAACTTGTTCCCGTCCAGATCCCAGAGGTAGCTCCCCTGGGCCTTTGACGAATAGAGGGGGAAGGCCTCCACCGGCACATAGCACCCCTCGGCGGGGCCCTGGTGGCCGTAGATGCCCGAGGGTATTAGTTTGCAGGCCCGCTCAAAGGCCGCCCGGGATTTGGGATATTCGTAAACCTTTCTCATACTCTCACCTCTCACGCAAGGTACATGGAGACCCGGTCAAGCATACGGTTGACGTTGTCCACCATGGAGATCATGCCGCCGATGCGGACCTTACCAAGCCCCACGCACTCCACGGCGTTCACCTTCCCGTCAAAGAGGTCCCGGGCGTTTTTCATGGTGGAGAACACCATGTAGC
>CANQUO010000079.1 GCA_947627085.1 uncultured Oscillospiraceae bacterium | reverse complement strand
CGGGGCCTTCGACGGGGAGCTTGCGGAGGTCCCCTCGTCCTCGGCCTTGGCCCTCTACGGGGTGGAGGAGGGCAAGGTTCTGGAATTCGTGAGCTTCCAGACCACGAGCACCGCCGTGTCCTGCGAGGAGGCGACGGTGCTGGTGCTGGCGGACACCTCCTCCGCCGAGGCGGCGGAGAGCGCCTGCCGGGAGAGGATAGCCGCTGAGCTTGAAAACGCCAAAAGCTACTCCCCCGCCGCCGTACCGTCCCTGGAGGCGGCCATTGTGGACCGGGTGGAGAACACCGTCCTTATAGCCGTGGGCAACCCTGACAAGCTCCCCGACGCCGTGGCGGGACTTAAATAATACTTTAAAAACGGGGGTGACAGGCGTACAAATATGTTGTATAATATCCATACGCGCGGATTTTGTACGATTTTCCTCCGTTTTTCTCCCCGGCCTGAGGTGACGGAAAACGGGCAAAAACTCTCCGGGAGATGATCTTTTGGCCAAGCGGGACATGACCCACGGGTCCATAACACGGCATCTATTGAGCTACACCGTACCCATGGTGCTGGGGAACATCATGCAGCTTACATACAACGCGGCGGACTCTGTGATCATCGGCAAAAACTTAGGCGAGGAGGCCCTGGCGGCGGTCAGCGTCTCCGACCCCATAATGACCGTCATGGTCCTTGGGGCCTCGGGCATCGGCATCGGCGCGTCCGTCATAATGAGCCGCTTCTACGGCGCCGGGGACAGGGAAAAGCTCCGGCGGGAGTTCACCACCACCGTCATCTTCGGGCTCTTTTTCTCCCTCGCCGTATTCATACTCGGCTTTGCCTTTTCTGGCCAGCTTCTCCGGCTCATAAAGGCCCCGGCGGAGTCCTACGACATGGCCCTGACGTACCTTCGGATAATTTTCGTGGGCTTTCTCTTCACCTTCCAGTATAACATCCTGTCCTCCTCCCTGCGGGCCATCGGGGATTCCAGGACTTCCGTGTGGTTTCTCGGCATATCCTGCGGGATAAACATCTGCCTCGACCTTCTCTTCGTGGCGGCGCTCCGCCTGGGCGTGGCCGGGGCGGGGCTGGCCACGGTGATTGCCGAGGCGGTGAGCGTTATTTTGTGCCTTTGGTGGATAAAGCGACGGATACCGGAGCTGTCGGTGACCCGCCGGGAGCTGAAGGTAGATCGCGCCCTCTTAAAGGAGACGGTGAAAAGCGGGGCCCTGACGGCCCTTCAACAGGCGGCCCAGCCCGTGGGGAAGCTCCTTATCCAGCGGACCATAAATATCGAGGGCGTGGTGGCCGTGGACGCCTTCAATAACGCCTGCCGCATCGACGACTACGCCAGGATACCCACCCAGAGCATGGGGAGCGCCATAATGACCAGCACCGCCCAAAATAGGGGCGCCGGCCAGCCGGAGCGCGTCCGGGCATCCTTCCGTCAGGGGCTTCTTATCGCCCTTTGCTATTACCCCATCATCTGCGCCATAGTGCTCATATTCCGTCTCCCATTAATGCGCCTCCTCTCGCCCAGAGAGAGCGAGGAGATAGTCAAAATGGGCGCGGCGTATCTTGCGGTGAAGGCCTGGTTTTTCGTGATGCCCGGTATCACCAACGCCATCCAGGGCTTCTTCCGTGGCATGGGCTCCATGACCGTGGTGCTCATCTCCACAATAATCCAGATAAGCGTGCGCACCGTCTTTGTGTGGATATTGGTGCCCCGGATGGGCATCGTCGGCGAGGCCTACGCCTGCGCCGCCGGCTGGGGGCTGATGATCATATTTGAGTTTTCGGTTTATTTCATAAGAAGAAGGAAAATGTTCTCAGACAATACATAAGTCAAAACCTCCGGCTAAGCCGGAGGTTTTGACTATTCGTAAATTTCCGCCGTTTTCAGGACGGCCTCGGCGCCCGCTTCGGTAGAGCCTCCGGAGCTTCGGTAGTCCTCCACCGTGCGCAGGAACGGGTCAAGGTCGCCGTAGGACTTGCCGTATACCAGAAGGTCCGCGACAAAGCTTTGCACGTCCTCCTCCTGCTCCCCCAGGGCCCACAAAAAGCCTTCGGGGTCTATATCAAATGCATCGCCGCAGGCCGCGGCGGCCCCTTCTGAGGCGGCGCCGCCGGCGTGGAGGGACTTTGAAAACAGCTCTTCGTAAAACTCCCTGTCGCCGCTTCGCCGGATCTCACCCCCGCCCAGGGTGTAGATGGCCAGCTTCCCGTCCGTGTCCAGCATCAGCCAGTCCGCCCCGTACCA
The DNA here is from genome assembly GCA_947627085.1 of uncultured Oscillospiraceae bacterium. Taxonomy (GTDB): domain Bacteria; phylum Bacillota; class Clostridia; order Oscillospirales; family Oscillospiraceae; genus RUG626. Next base: position 6,821 of record CANQUO010000079.1, on the reverse strand, counting down.
GCCGTAGCCGTGGGGCGTAAAATCGCCGCCGGGGATGGCGTAGACCTCGCCGTTTGAGTCGACGGCCACGTAGGAGCCCTGTTCAAGCACAAGCACAAGGGGGGCGTAGGAATTCCAAATGGCCGTACCGTACTCACAGCCCTCGGCCTCCCACAGCGCCTCGCTGCTCCCCCGGACCCAAAGCCGCCCGAGGCCACCTGTCTCGATCGTGATATACCAGTTATCGTCGGGGGAGTAGCTCACAAAGGCCGTGTCGACCTCAACGCCGTCACCGGAAGGGCGCGTGTCGTCCGTCCCTCCCCGCTGTTCGTCGGCGCTTGCCTTGGGCCCGTTTTCATCCGGCGCGAATATGTCCCCGTCGAGAAGGTCGATATATGTGAATTTGTCCGACCTTGCCGCGTCAAAGACAAGGGACCTGGCCCTCACGTCGAATGTGAAGGTCCGCCCGAGCCCGGAGACGTCGTCCTCACTCAGAATCACCCTGCCATCCTCAAGCTCCCATGTCCCCGTGCCGTGGATATCGTCGGCCATACCCTCGATGAACCACATCTTTCCATCGGGACTGAGCGTAAGGCTGAAATCGCCGCCGTAGCTTTTACCCGCCCCGGTGGTCAGCACGTACCGGCCCGCCAGCTTCTCCATCGCGTCCACGGGGTCCGTGAGGAAGCACACCGCCAGTACTACGCAGGCGATAAGGGCGGCGAGAGTTATCCATATCACCGGTTTTTTCCAGGAGAGCACGTTTTTTATCCTGTTTTTAAGCTTCCCCTCCCCGAAGGCCACCGGGCAGGCCGCCACGCTCCGGTGGAAGGTGACAGCCGTCAAAAGCGCCTCCGAGTAGGGTTTTTTGCTCTCGGGACCCAGCTCGGCGAGCACCCGCTCGTCGCAGGCGAGCTCAATGTCCCGGCAGAAAAGCACATACGCCAGCCACATCACCGGGTTGAACCAATAGACCGACAGAAGCAAAAACGCCAGCGGCTTTACGAGGTGATCCCGCCTTTTTATGTGCGCCCTCTCGTGGGCCGCCACCAGCTCCCGGCTATTCGGGTCCATCCCCACCGGCATGTAAATTTTCGGCCTTATAAATCCGAACACAAAGGGCGACGGCACGGCGGAGCTTTCAAATATCCCGTCCTCACATCTGACCGCGTCCCTGACCCGCCGCCGAAGCAGCGCGGAGGATATGAAAAAGTACGCCGCCATGACTATAAGTCCCGCCAGCCACACCCAAGCCGCGACCTCCGTATAGATTCGAAGGGGCGTGACGCGGGCTCCCGGCGACGGGGCCAGGCGGGCTGACACGGCGGGGTTCACCGCGTTATCAAGTACGGGTATGCCCGTGTGGACGGTAGGCGCCTGGGCGTACCGCACCGTGTCCTGAGTGAGTATCTCACGGCTTGGTATGAGGCTCAGGGCGCTTTTTATGGAGAATGGGAACACGAGCCGCAAGCCCACCAGTCCCCACATAAGGCACCGCAGGGACTTTGGGGCGCGCTTTAAAATTATTCGCGCTGTCACCACCGCCAGCGTAAACCAACTTGCGGTGACGCTGACGTTCAGGAGCTTTAAAAATATCTCAAACACACCTACTCCTCCTCGTACTCGTCGATGAGCCGCCGTATCTCGTCAAGCTCCTTTTTCGTCACCTTCGGGTGCTTGGCGAAGGCCGCCACGAAGGCCGGCATGGAGCCCTGGAAGGTGTCCTCCACCAGCTCGTCTATCCTCTCCGCCTCCGCCTCGTCCTTTGAGACAAGGCTCGTGACCACGGCGTTCTCGTTTTTCACGATTCCCCGCTCCGAGAGCCTTCTTATCACCGTGTAGGTGGTGGCCTTGGACCAGCCCAGCCTCTCCCGGCAGAGCCTCGTAAGCTCCGTGGAGTTCACCGGCTCCACCTCCCAAAGTATGAGGCAAAACCTGTACTCACTGTCAAAAATCTTCCCTCCGCCCACAAAAATTCCTCCTTTTTTCGTTTGGTTTAACGCGTTAGACTAAGTCTAACGCATTAAACCTCCCCTGTCAATAGCTTATATTGATCTTCTTTAAAAAGTAGACATTTGAAAAAAGTCTACTTTTTATTGGAGAATAGTATCAAACAAAAACACCGATTTTGGCTTATCGGTAAGCAAAATCGGTGTTTTCTTTGTTTTTCCGTTTACTTTTTCCAGTCCGGGTAGTCGAAGGGGTCTATTGGGTGGCGGTTGAAAAACTCCAGGGTCTGGGCGGCGTCGCGTCTTATCTGGTCGCGGAGCTCATCTATCTTGTCAAATTTTCGCTCGTCCCGGAGGAATTTATAAAATTCCACCCTTATCATCTGGCCGTAGAGGTTGCCGGAGTAGCCAAGAAGGTGGCTCTCCACGCTGACGGCCGCCTCGCCGCCCACCGAGGGGCGCACGCCGATGTTGGTGACGGCGGGGTAGCACTTACCGCTTTCCAAAATATGTGCCTCGGCTATGTAGACGCCGTGGCGGGGTATGAGGACGCCGTCGGAAAAGCGCATGTTTATTGTGGGCGTGCCCAGGGTCCTGCCGAAGCGGTAGCCGTTGCGGACAAAGTCCGTGAGGATATGCCGGTGGCCCAGAAACTGCCCCGCCCGGCGGCACTGGCCCTCAAGGAGGAGCTCACGTATCCTGGTGGAGCTCACCGCCTCGCCGTCCAGCTCCACCCTGTCCACGATGTCGCAGGCGATGCCCAGCTCCCGGCATTTTTCCCTCAAAAGCTCCGCCGTGCCCTGACCCCGGTAGCCGAAGCGAAAATCGTACCCGGCCACCAGACCCACGGCCCCGAAGTCCGTGACCAGCCACTTCACAAAGGTATCCCATGGCATGTGCCGGAGCTCCGAGTCGAAGTGGAGAAATATCAGGTCCTCTACCCCGTAAAGCCTTCGCATGAGCCCGGCCCGGTCAAGGGCGGAGCTTATCATTGGCACGGGCTCCCCGCCGATGGTCTTATTGGGGGGCGTGTCGAAGGATATGACGGCGGGCTCTACGCCAAGCTCCCGTGCCCTCTTCACCGTGAGCTTCAGCAGCTCCCCGTGGCCCAGATGCACGCCGTCAAAAAAGCCCAGGGCTATGACTCGGCGGCCTTGTTCCATTTATCTCACCTCAAACGCTGAAGAAATTTTTAAGTGTATAGACCCGTCCGCCCCGGGCCCGGCCCAGCAGGAGAAATTCGCCGCTTTCCGAATAGACCCGGTAATCGCCGTCGGGGACGCGCGCCGGAAAGTCGTTGCCGCACCGGCACCGCCGCTCCCGCTCCGCGTTAACGGTGACGGCGGGGTAGGCGGTGAAAAGGCTGTCCGTTGGCAGTAAAAGGTCAGAAATTTTGCCGGTCTCGGCGGCGCTCAGGACCTCATTTAAGGGGTGGGCGCCGGAGATTTTGAATATCCCGGCCTCGGTCCGGCGGAGGGCGGCCAGCGCCCCGCCACAGCCGAGGCGCGCGCCGATGTCGTGGGCGAGAGTGCGGATATACGTACCCTTGGAGCACCGGATATCCAGCACAAAATCCCCCCGTTCCCGGCCCAGAAGGTCGATGGAGTATATGTTGATTTTTCTCGCGGGGCGCTCAATGTCTTTCCCGCGTCTGGCCAGCTCGTAGAGCTTCTGGCCCCCGATCTTCACAGCGGAGTACATGGGGGGTACCTGGTCTATCTCCCCGATGAACTCCGGGAGAACGGACGAAAGCTCCGCCTCGGTCACGTCACATTCCCGGGCATCTATCACGGTCCCGGTCATGTCCTGGGTGTCGGTGGTAACGCCGAAGCGGACATGGGCCGTATACCGCTTGCTGTCGTTCTCCGCAAAGCTCACGGCCCTTGTGGCCCTGCCCACGAATACTGGCAGAACCCCGGTGGCCATGGGGTCCAGCGTCCCGGAGTGGCCCACCCGCTTTTCATGCAGTGCCCCCCGGAGCTTTGCGCACACGTCCTGACTCGTCCAGGAGGGGGGCTTGTCGATTATGATGATGCCGGTCATAAATATCACGCTCATACGCCGCTTGGCTTTTTATCGGTAGTCGTCCGAACGGACGAAGGATTCTACTTTCTCCCTTTTGTTGGGCACAAAAGGGAGAAAGTAGCAAAGAGGGAAAAGGCCGTTTGCGCGTGTGGGTAGCATTTACCGCTCACATCCGCGCGTGCGTTGACGAATTGTCCCTACCTCTAACCCGCTTGGCCGCTTACGGCTCAAGTGTCGTTAGATTTTTCTTCTAACCTGGTCGCGCTGGTGCGGTGGTAGCTGTTAGCCCCTCCCTCTGGGAGGGGGTAGGGGGTGGGTCGAATATTCCTACTTCTCCCCGTCCATCGCTCCCTCGATAACCGGCAACAGCAACCTCAGCGTCTCCTCGGGACCGGCTTTGACGGTGCAACCGGCGGCCATGGCGTGGCCGCCTCCGCCGAAGTTGCGGGCGATGTCGGAGACGTTGACAGTAGCGCCGGAGCGCAAAGACACGCGGCTGGTGCCGTTGTCGTTTTCGCGGATGGTGACGCTGACCTGGTGGCCCTCCAGCTTTCCGGCAAGGGCGGCGATATCGTCCATGTCGTTTTCCGTGACGCCGGCGCGTCTCACCATGTCCAGGGTCACGATGTTCACCACGATCCGGCCCTTCCGGAAGGTCCTAAGGCCGGAGTACACCGCCCCCTCCAGGGCCAGGCGGGCCCGGGAGAAGGTGCGGAAGAAAAGCCGTGAAAGGCCCGCCGTGTCCGCCCCCGCCCGGGCGAGCTCCGCCGCGGCGAGGAAGGTGTTCTCCGTCACGTTGGCGTACTGGAAGCACCCGGTGTCCGTGGACACGGCGATGTAGAGAAGGTCCGCCTCCTCCTTCGTGGGCCCACCGTGGAGGAGGTTTATAAGCTCCAATATTATCTCCCCGCAGGCGGCCCTTTCCACCTCAAGGAGGGTATTTTCGGCAAAGCCGGAGTTTGACGGGTGGTGGTCTATGGCAAGCTCCACTTTTCCCTCAAAGCCCACCGGGAAGAGGCCCGAGGAGGCGATATCCACGCTTATCACACGGTCATAAGTATAGTCCCCCGGGGCTAAGAAGGGGGACACGAAGGGGATGAATTTGCCTGTTATCTCGGTGTTTTTAAAAAGCGCCGCGCTCTTGCCCATTCTCCGCAGGGCCGAGCACAACGCCGAGGCAGAGCCCAGGGTATCCCCGTCGGGGCGGGTGTGGGTCAGTATGAGGTAGCGGTCGTTACCGGCAAGCCACCGGGCGGCGTCACTTATCGTCATCTTCCGTCTCCTCCTCGGGCTTTATATCGAGTGAGGCCAGGATGGAGCTTATGTGGGCCCCCTCCTCGATGGAGCGGTCCAGCACGAAGCTCAGCTCCGGGGTGTTGCGAAGCCGGAGCCGCTGGCCCAGCTCCCGCCGGAGCCACCCGGAGGCGGACTTGAGGCCCTGCTTCAGGCTCTTCTCGTCCTCAAGCCCTAAGACGCTGAGGTATATCTTGCAGTATTTAAGGTCCCCCGTGGTCTCCACGGCGGTGACGGACATGAGGCCCTGATGGATTCTCGGGTCCTTTACCTCCCGAAGAAGCTTGTCCATGCAAAGACGAATGTCCTCGTTTATTCGATTTATATGGTTTGATGGCATATTCTTTCCTTTCAGACCGTTACGGTCAGACAGATTTGTGATTTAAGCCCCTCTGGGAACTCCCCGGTGAAATCGCCTTCTTGAAATAATTTTCGCGGCGGCATGTACGTCGCGAAAATTACCTCTTGTTCCCCCTGTCGGCAAAGGCCCTTGCGCCTTTGCCGACAACGTAAGGGCGGGCGATAACGCCCGCCCTCTTATTTCATTTCACTGTTTTATCTGCTCCATGACGAAGCACTCGATGATGTCGCCGACCTTCACGTCGTTGAACTTGTCGATCTGCATACCGCACTCATAGCCGGAGGCCACCTCGCGCACGTCGTCCTTGAACCGGCGGAGGCTCGCCAGCTCCCCGTCGAAGATTATCACGTTGTCGCGGATGACGCGGACCTTACAGCCGCGCTGAATCTTGCCGTCCTGGACGTAACAGCCGCAGACGGTGCCGACCTTGGAGACCTTGTAGGTCTCCCGGACCTCGGCGTGACCAAGCTGGACCTCCTGGAACTTGGGGGCCAGCATGCCCTTCATGGCGGCCTCTATCTCGTTTATGCAGTCGTAGATTATGCTGTAAAGCCGGATGTCCACGTGGCTCCTGGCGGCGGATTCCCGGGCGGCGCTGTCGGGCCGGACGTTGAAGCCCACCACGATGGCGTCGGAGGTAGCGGCCAGCATCACGTCGGACTCGGAAATTGCGCCCACGGCGGAGTGGATGACCTTTACCCGGACCTCGTCGTTAGAAAGTTTCTCCAGGCTCGCCTTTATGGCCTCGGCGGAGCCCTGGACGTCGGCCTTTACTATTATGGCCAGCTCCTTGAGCTCTCCCTCTTTTATCTGGGCGAAAAGATCTTCCAGCGAGACCTTCTTGCCGGTGTCGCCGGAGGACTTCTGATTGGCCCTGCGCTCCTCGGCAAGCTCCCGGGCCATGCGCTCGTCGGCCACGGCGTTGAAGGTGTCGCCGGCGGCGGGGACCTCGCTCATGCCCGCGATCTCCACGGGGACCGAGGGTCCGGCCTCGGTGACGCGCTCGCCCTTGTCGTTCATCATGGTGCGCACGCGGCCCACGGCCGTGCCGGCGATGATGATATCCCCCTGCTTTAAGGTGCCGTTTTGCACAAGGACCGTCATTATAGGTCCACGGCCCTTGTCAAGGCGGGCCTCGATCACCACGCCCTTGGCGGCTCTCTGGGGATTTGCCCGGAGCTCCTGGACCTCGGCCAGGACCACCAGGTTCTCCA
>CANQUO010000078.1 GCA_947627085.1 uncultured Oscillospiraceae bacterium | reverse complement strand
CCCTCTTAATTGGCAGTCTCCGATTCACGTGCTTTCTTCGTTCCTTTATTGTGTAACACATCATTGACAAACCTACATCGCGCGTTTTATTGTTTTATTGTTTTCATAGCTTTTTTCAGTTCACAGGCAAACGTGAGTTCGCCCGCGCGGCATGTTAAGTGTCCAGTTCGCACAAATATAACGTACCGGTATCTGTATCATAAAGTCCCAAGGTAAAGTTAAACGAATACCTGTCCAAAATATCTTTCTCCGAGTCATTTTGCCTGTCGATCAGCAGATAATATCCGTTTTGAATCTCCGGGACGATCGGATTCCCCTCATCGTCGCCCAAATAGGGGCCCCTTTTGCCTGTCGCGTCGGATATGCCGTAAACCAATATCCGCACCGTATCATCAAGGGGAAATTCGTTCCACTTCGAGGAGCCTTTAATTTCTTCCAGGACGGTATCATCGTCAAAACGGTACGCGATACATGCAGTCCCATCTCCGTGAAAGCCGCCATGGTCGTCGAAATTTGAAAACTCCTCCCCCGTTGAAATGTCAAGCCCCAGCTCCCTCGCAATATTGTCGGTCCTCGTTCCGCAGGCTGTCAAGAGGGACATTAAAAGGGTCAACAGCAAAAATAGCGTCAATAATTTTTTCATGCGAAAAGCTCCTTTCGGCTACCGTTTCATATGTCTCGCAAATCCCCGGAAATTTCCGGGGATTTGCTTAGCCTGTCGAAAAAGGCCTGCGGCCTTTTTCGACAAAGGGGAACGTGCGGGAAACTGCGCGTGAATTTTGCGAAATTCACGCACAGTTTCCCTGCTGTCGCCCTGCGCGCGCCCCAAAGGGGCACACTTGGGCGACAAAAGGGATTTTTTCCGACGTACATGCCGCCGGAAAAAATATCGATTTGAGTTTTTTGACGATCTGTGCAAATCCCCGGAAATTTCCGGGGATTTGCTGATTTTACTCCAAATTAAGCTTCCGCTTTAAGAAAAATGCCGTTATGCCGTAGCACGCGCCGCCCATGACGAGCATGAGTCCCGCGCCGGCGACGCAGGTGACACGCCAGCCCTTTATGAACGTGAGCGACGCGAAGGTCTCCAAGCTCCCGATATCACCGGCCAGGCTCGCCATGTAGTAGGTGAACACCTCACCCAGTATCAAAAGTCCCACGAAGGCCAGCACCGACAGGGCCATCTTGTTTTTGGCGAAGGCGTGGCCTATGCTCAACGCCGCGTCGAAGCTGAGGCTCGTCACCAGCGACCCCAGCGCCAGAAGCGCCAGCACCTCCGCGATCATCTCCGCCACGTGATCCTCCCTGGTCATGGCCCGTATTATCCGCCCCGCCACGTTCCCGATCTCCATTATGGTGTCCACGTCCCAGGAGACCAGCAGCACGGACAGCACCATGATCACGCTGGAAGCCGCGTACCACAGCGACGACACCAGCACCTTGCTCCATATCTGGGCGTGGACTGACACCGGCAGTGTGTGCATGATGTACCCCTCGTCCCTGAGAAGATTGTCCCGGAACCTTCGCACCATTATGAACACGGTGACGAGCCCTATTGCGAAAAGCCCCACGCCGAACAGTATGACCACCAGCGTAAATATGATCGTCAGCACCACCGGCGTATTCCCCGGACCGTTCATCAGTCTTGCGCAGACGTTCGCCAGAGCCGACACAAGGAGCATCACCCCGAATATGGGCAGCATGGTGTGGGCCGTGGCCCTCAGCTCGTGCTTTAAAAGCTTTCCTAACATTTGAATACCTCCCTGAATACCTCGTCCACGCTCTTGCCCCTCTGCTCCCTGATGTCCTCCGCCGGCGCGGCCAGCATTATCTTCCCGCAGCTTATGAAAATAACGTCGTCCAGCACCTTCTCCACGTCGGCTATGAGATGCGTTGATATTATCACGCTGGCGGAGGGGTTGTAGCTCGATATTATTGTGTTCAGTATATAGTCCCTGGCCGCCGGGTCCACACCGCCGATGGGCTCGTCAAGCAGGTAGAGCCCCGCCCTGCGGGCCATGACCATTATGAGCTGCACCTTCTCTCTTGTCCCCTTGGACATGTGCTTTATCTTCTGCTTCTCCTCGATGGACAGACGGCTCAGCATTCCCGCCGCCGCGTCCCTGTCGAAGTCCGCGTAAAAATCCTTGTAAAACCCCATGAGCTCCCCCGCCGTCATCCAGTCCGGCAGGCACGACCGCTCTGGCAGATAGGATACTATCCTCTTCGTCTCCACCCCCGGCTTTTTGCCGTCGATAAGTATCTCCCCCGCCCCGGGCTGTAACAGCCCGTTGGTAAGCTTGATGAGCGTCGTCTTTCCGCTCCCGTTGGGGCCCAGAAGGCCTACGATTCGCCCGGGCTCCACGGTTATATCCACCCCGTCCAGGGCCACGGTCGAGCCGAACTTTTTCGTAAGGCCCCTGCATGTAAGTACTGCCATATTCATTCCTCCTCTTTTTCCCTGATGTAGTTTTTCAAAAAAGCCTCAAGCTCCGCGCCGCTGTACCCCAGCGCCGCCATAGCCGTGACGAAGCTCTCCGCGTGGCCCCGCGCCAACTCCCGCCTCTCAAGCTCCGCCAGCGCCCTCTGCGCCGTGTTGGGGTTGACGCCCGCGTCTATGGCCAGCTCCCGCACCGCCGGTAGCCTCGCTCCCGGGGCCAGCGCCCCCGAGGCTATGGCCTCCTTTATCCTCGCCACCATCTGCGCGTATATCGCCCCTCCCGGGTCAAATCTCCACTCCATCCCGCACCCCCTTTGTATTATTGTATTAGGTGATTAATACAATAATACACTTTTCCCCGTTTGTCAAGAGGAAATTTAAAATATTAAATAAATAGCACAGGAAATCCCCCATAATAGACGTAGGGGAGGGTTCCAAACCCTCCCACGTTTTAAACGCGCCGCAAGGCGCAACCTTATTCCCCTTGGCCCCTCCCTCCGGGAGGAGTGGCCGCGTAGGGGCCGATGCCCACATCGGCCCGTGTTCCGACATCGCGCCGGCCCCTACGGCCCATCCCCTACCCCCTCCCAGGGGGAGGGGCAAAAAGAGGCGCGTCTCACAATGGGAGAGGCAAAAAGGCGTGCCTCACAGCTCCGCGACCCTTACACCCCTCTCCCCGCGCAGCATCTCCGCCTCGCGGGAGTGGCAGGAAAAGAGGATTATCTGCCGCTTTTTAGCAAGCTCGCGCAAGAGCTCCAACGCCCTCCGGCACCGCTCGTCGTCGAAATTAGCAAGCGCGTCGTCCAGGACGATGGGGCAGGGGTCCTCGCCGCCCAGTATGAGCTCACACATGGCAAGGCGCAGGGAGAGATAAATTTCGTCCCCCGTGCCGTCGGAGAGGTTGAGGACATTTCGCGTCTCGGGCCGGTCCGCCTCCTTGGCGGAGGCGTCGAAGCCCTTGTCGAAGTAGAGCTTCTCATACCTCCCGTCGGTCAAACGGCTCATGTACTCCCCGGCAAGGCGGCTGACCTCCGGGGAAAATCTCGTCTGGAGCTCACTGTTGGCCTCGGAAAGCGTGTCGATGGCCAGCGTCAGGGCGCTGTACCGCTTCTGGTCCTCGCTTATGCGGTCCCTGAGCTCCTCGATTCTCCCCTCCACCACCGCCGGGTCGCCCAGCGTTCTCTGGGCGCCGGTGGCGAGGTCGAAGGCCCGCGTGGCCTCCGTGAGCTGCGCTCTCGCCCGCTCCAGCGCCGCCACCGTGTCCTCGCGGCTCCGTAGCGGCATGGGCAGATAGCTGTCGTCCACCGGCGTATTCGGGTCGAAGTCCGCCAAAAGCGTCTCGTACACGTTCTGGGCCGCCGTGGCGTCGAACTGGGCCTTTGTCAGCTCCTCGATGTGTTTTTCCGTCTCCTGGAGGGCCTCGATCACCGCCTCGCCGCTGGTGATCTCCGGCATAAAGGCGGCTATCTTGGAAACCGCCTGCTCCCCGGCCTGTTGGGCGGCGTTCCCGGCGGACTCGTAGGCCTGTCTCGCCGCGTCTCTGGCGGCCTTCTTCTGCTCCTCGTCCCGGAGCAAAAGGAGGTACCCGGACTTCAGGGACGCCAGCTTATCCACGGACTGCACGCCGTAGCTCTCAAGTAGCTCACTCAGCTCGTCCGCCGCCGTCCGCTTTTTTGGCAGCTTTATAAAGAACAGCACCAGCCCCAGCGCCGCCATCGCGATGGATATCCCTATCCTCACGCCGCTGAGCTTCACTATCTCCGGGGCGTTTGCCCCGCCGAAAAGCGGCGCCAGAAGTCCCATAGACAGCACCAGCCCCACGGCCGCCAATATGCAAATAACTATGGGTATGGCCCTCGGTATCTTGGGCTCCTTTACGTCCCTCGACTTATTTTCAAGCTCCCGCCCTTTTGCGATATCCGCCTCCAGCTCCGCGTCGGTCCTGCCGGAGAGGGGACTTGCCTGACGGCGATTTGTGGCGTCAACAAGCTCTTTTTCCGCTCGCCATAGCGACTTTTCCGCCTCGATCGCCACCTTTTTAAGGGGCATCACGGCGGCGGCCGACTCCCGGATGGAGTTTATGTCATCCCTCGTCATAACGCGGCCGTTTTTTGTGATGGCTCGCGTAAGCTCCTCCACTCTCGCCTTGGCGGTCTCGGCGCTCTTCCGGGCGTCCTCCACCCGCTTTGACTGGGCACGGGCCTCCAGCTTTTCGTGAATCTTAAGGTCCTCCTCCATGAGCTCTATCTGCTTGGCCTCCCGGGACATCCGCCCGCGAAGCCCCGCTATCTCCTCCGCCGAGGACTCGATAAGCTCCATATCGTGGCGGGCCTTTCTCAGCTCCGCCTCCGCGGCGGGGAGGGAGCCCATCTTGTTATATCTGAGCTTCCTCTGCCACCTGCGCAAAAGTCCGTCGGAGTCGGTATATGACGTGCTCTCGTCCCCCGAGGAGACTATCCCCGCGATCTTCCGCTCAAGCTCCGAGGTCTGGCTGACGCGGATATCCGGCCGGCTTATGAAAGCCGTGCGCTCAAATACCGCCCTCGACACCCCCGTCAGCTTCTCCCCGGCGGTGTCCGAGTCCATATCCCTCACAAATTCCGCCGTGCCGGTGCGCATGGCGATAAAATTCTTCATGGGGCTCGTGCCCTTTGTGGTGCGCTGTATCGTAAGCTCCCGGCCGGCGCTCTCCACCTCCATGGTGCCCACCATGCCGCCGCCGTCCCAGGGCCGGTACTTCGTCTTGACCGACACATGTCCCGCCTTGTCCCGCTCGGAGGTGTCCACGCCGTAGAGCATGGCGTTCAGGAAGGCGCACCAGGTGGTCTTTCCTGACTCGTTGGGCGCGGTTATTATATTCAGCCCCCCGTCAAGCTCCAGGGTGGAATTTTTCAGCTTCCCGAAGGTCGCCGTCATCTTCTTTATCCTCACGGTCTCCACTCCTCCCTGCTCTCCAGGGCCGAAAGGCCGTACCGGGCCGCAAGCTCGATAAGCTCCCTCCCGGCCTCGTCGTTTTCGGCCTCGTCGTACATCCTTCGGAGCTTCGCCAAAAAGAGCCCCGTCAGCGTGTCGTCCCCGGCCCCGTCCCAGAGCCCTCTCGTCCTTTTAAGCTCGTTCTTCACCGTCAGATGGAAAAATTTATCCTCCAGCGCCCGGGTAAGCGCCTCGATGTCCGCCTCCTCCGGGTACTGGCCTTTTAAAATAAGCCTCGCCACGTCCCGGGGATAGCCCTCGCCCACGGCCCTGGCGACGGCCTCAACAAGGTCCCGCTCGCCTGTTAAGTCCGCCTCGATTATCCTGTACCTTCGGCCCGGGAGCTCCGTGAAGTCAAGCTTCACCTCTCCCTTGCCCACCGCGCCCGTGATGACGCCCTTGGGCCCCGTCTCGTCAAAGCCCCTGCCCTCCGGGCACCCGGGGTAGGCGTAGAAGGTCCCCCCGGCCTTCCTGATGCCGGAATATGTATGCGTGTGCCCCAGCGCCAGATAGTCAAGCCCGGACCCCGCGATATCCGCCTCGGTTATGGGGTCGTATTTTGACTCCGGCGATAAGTCCCCGTGGAGCACCATGAGCTCGATGTAGTCGCTCTTCGGGACCGTGAAGTTTTTCAAAAGTCCCTCGCAGGAGGTCGAGGTGAACCCCGCCCCCCAGACCCTGACTTTAAGCTCCGGAAGCTCAACCGCCCTTAGCTGCGGCGTTTTAAAGACATGCACGTTCTCAGGCATGTCCATAAAGGTGTAGGGCGACCGGGACGCGCAGTAGTCGTGGTTCCCCGGGGCTATGAACACCCTGGCCTTTATATTGGCCAGCATATTTGACAGCGCCTCGGTGGTCTCCCAGTAGCTGGCCGAGGAGTCAAAGAGGTCCCCCGCCAGCAAAACAATGTCCACGTCCTTTGAAAGCTCAGCTATCTTATCCAATAGCTCCCTTTGCTCCCTGCGTCTCAGCTTCGCCTTCTCCTCCGGCAGGGCGGCGAAGGGCGAGTCCATATGCAGGTCCGCCGCGTGCAATATTTTTACCATTTTCTTCACCTCCGGCGTCCGTCACATCAAGGGCGCCACTATCTTCAAAAGCTTCCCGAAAAATCTCACGCTCAGCTTCTCGTGCTTCACATCCTCCAGGGTGACCTCCCGGGATTTTTCAAGCGTGTCCCGGAAGTCCTCCCCTATGTCCGCCACGCATTTTGTGCCTATAAGGGCCGCCGCGCACTCAAAGTGGTGGTAAAAGCTCCTGTAATCGAAGTTCACCGTCCCCACCACGGCCCTTGTGTCGTCGGCCAGCACCACCTTGGCGTGGATAAAGCCCGGGGTGTACTCATATATCCTGACCCCCGCCTCCAAAAGCTCCGCGTAGTGGCTCTTGGCCAGCCAGAAGGCGTACTTCTTATCCGGTATGTGGGGCAAGATGAGCCTTATGTCCACCCCCCGCTTGGCGGCGAAGGTCAAGGACCTTGTGGTCACCCCGTCCAGAATGAGATAGGGCGACATGATATACACATACCTCTCCGCCGTATCGATAAGGTGCAGATAAACGCTCTCCCCCACCAGCTCCGAGTCCATGGGGCTGTCGCCGTAGGGTATTATAAATCCGTCGTCCTCCGTCCCTATATCCTCCGGCGCGGGAAGGTACCGCTCATAACAGCACCCTCCCGTCCTCTCCGAGGCGTTCCACATCTGCAAGAACATCAGCGTGAAGCTCCTGACGGCCTGTCCGCGTATCTCCACCGCCGTGTCCTTCCAGTGGCCGAAGCGGAGCTTTTCGTTTATATACTCGTCCGCTAAATTCACCCCGCCCGTATATGCCACCTTGCCGTCCACCACAAGTATCTTCCTGTGGTCCCGGTTATTGTAGTGGGTGGACACCAGGGGCCTCACCGGGGCGAACATCTTGCACCTTATGCCCATGGCCTCCAGCTCCTCGGGGTATGAGTAGGGCAAATTTCCGAAGGCGCAGGTGCCGTCGTACATGAACCGCACCTCCACCCCGGCCTTCGCCTTCTCCGCCAGTATGCCAAGTATAGTGTTCCACATCCGCCCGGGGCTCACGATGAAGTACTCCATGAAGATAAACTCCTCAGCGGACTTGAGCGCCTCCAGCATCGCCTCAAATTTAAGCTCCCCCACCGGGAAATACCGCGCGGCGCTCTTATCGTAGGCCGGGTATCCGGCGGTCCTCTCAAGGTATTTTGCAAGCTCCCCGGCCTTGGGGTCGACCTTCTCTATCCTCGCCGTGACCTCCGACCCCTCCGGGAAAAGCTCCGCCGTCTCCTTCTGGGCCTTGGCCACCGCCTTCTGCACCGTCCTGTGGCCCACGTCGAGCTTTATATAGAAATACAGCGGTACCCCCACCACCGGCACCAGTGCTATCACAAAGCACCAGGTGAGCTTCACCGTGGGGTCCGACCTGCTGTTCATGACATATATGAGCATCAGCGCCGTCACGATAACGGACCCCAAGTGTATATACTCCCCCAGCCGCTCCATCCCCCAGAGCAGGAGTCCCACCTGCAACAGGAGCAGCGCCGCGATAATGAATGTGCGGCCCGTGACGATTGTGAAAAACCCCCGCTTTATCTTGTGGCTTTTTTCCGTTATCACCGGACTTGACATATCTCTCCCCCCAGCGTATAGTATTTTATTCTATTATAGCACACCCGCGCTAAACATAAAACCCCCTTTTTTGACAAAAACCGGGGGCAGTTGGAAACGGCATCCTCGTCCTCCGTAAAAGGTTGCGCCTCCGGCGCTTATTTAATACGGGAGGGTTTAGAACCCTCCCCTACGGCTGTTATGGAAGATTTCCCGTTCACCCCGTAGGGGCGGGTCCCATACCCGCCCGTCCCCCGTCCCCGCCGCGCGGAAAAAAGCCCCTCCCTCCGGGAGGGGTGGCCGCGCGAAGCGTCGGCCGGGGTGGGCCGAATATCCTCGACCCACCCCCTACCCCCTCCCAAAGGGAGGGGCTAACATGCGCTTCCGTAGGGGCCGATGCGGTCGTCGGCCCCTACTTCACTCCTCCTTCACCTCGCTCTTCTCCCCCGCAGCGGCCTTCGCGCCCAAAAACGACGCCAACAGCGCGGCAAGGTCGATGCCGGTGGACTCCTTCATGCCGTCCACCACCTGATTTGCGGTGCTCATCACGTCCCGTATGAGCTTTGTGGAGTTGCCGTCGCCGTACATGACTATCCTGTCCGTCTGCGCCAGCGGCGCGGCGGCGCTCCCCACGACCTGTGGCAGAGCGTTTAAGTACATCTCCAGAATGGACGCCTCGCCCATCTTCTTCTGGGCCTCGGCCTTCTTCTCGATGGCCTCCGCCTCGGCGATGCCCTTGGCCCTTATGCCCTCCGCCTCCTGCTCCATGGAGTAGCGGAGCGCCTCAGCCTCTGCGCGTCTGGCCTCCGCCTGCTGTTCGGCCTCGTAGCGCTGTGCCTCGGCCTCCCTCTGGCGGCGGATGAGGTCCGCCTCGGCCTCCTTCTCGGCCTTGTACTTCAGCGCGTCGGCCTCCTTGCGGACCTCGGCGTCAAGCCTGCGCTCCCGGATGGCGATCTCCCTCTCGGCAAGCTCCGCCTCCTTCTCGCGCCTTGCTATGTCCGCGTTGGCCTTTGTGACCTCGATGGTCTTGCGCTGCTGCTCCTGCTGGATGGAGT
>CANQUO010000077.1 GCA_947627085.1 uncultured Oscillospiraceae bacterium | reverse complement strand
GCGGCGTAGAGCCCGGGGGCGTTGTGCCCCTTGGAGAGCACGAACCTGTCCCGGTCCGGCTTTTTGGGGTCGGCGGGGTCTATATTGAGCTCCTTGAAATATAGATACGCGAACATGTCGGCGGCTCCCAGCGAGCCGCCCGGGTGGCCGCATTTGGCCGCGTGGGTGCTCTCGATTATGCCCATGCGGACACGCGTGGCCTTTATGCAAAGGTCTATTTTTTCTGCCTGTATCATTTTATCCTCCCTTACTGCCCGTAATACGCGTTGGGCCCGTGCTTGCTATCGCCGGCGCTCCCGTCGTTTTCTCCGAGCATCTTATCAAGAAATTCGGCTATTGCGTCCGAATCGTTGTCCCCTATCACGATATCCGCGTGGGCCTTCACCTCGGGCAGGGCGTTTCCCATGGCCACGCCGAGGCCCGCGAGCCTCAGCATCTCGATATCCGCAAGGTCGTCCCCAAAGGCGGCGATATTGCTCTCGTGTATCCCCAGAGCTTCGCAGAGCGTCTCCACCCCGGAGGCCTTGGTTATCCCGGCCCTCGTCACCTTGTACCAGTCGCCGTAGGCGAATTTGACCACGCCGCAAAAGGGCAGAGCCGCCCGGAGCCTTTCGGCGTCGCCCGGCTTTGGCATGTTGACGCAGACCATGAGGGCGTCCTCGGGGACCTGGGAAAAATCCGTGCGGACGCTCCCCGCCCAGCCGGTCCTGATGTCCTCCTCGGTCAGGGGATAGTTGCGGTAGTGTGTATCCGCGGTGTCGGCGTCCATCGGCACATCAAGCCCGCAGAGCTCCCGGGCCGTTGAAATTATACGCTTAGTTTCCCCGGTTGTAAAGGCCGCGGAGAAAATCCGCTCACGCCCCACCCGGACCGAGGCCCCGGCGCTGGTTATGCACACGTCGGGCTTCACATGCTCAAGAAACATTCCGGCGTTTCTCTCAGACCTTGAGGTGGACACGCCCACGGCAATGCCGGCCAGCCTGCACCTCTCAAGGGCCGCCAGGTTCCGCTCCGATATGCTCTTGTCTCTCCGCAAAAGTGTGTCGTCCAAATCAAAAAGCAAAAGCCTTATATCCTTTATATCTCTCATACGCTCCCATGTCACAGCCTCAAAAGGGCACACCCGTGGGGCGGGACGGTATTTGCGGTCCTCTCCCCTGTCCAAACGTCGGTCTTGTCCGCAAGCTCCGCATCAAGCGCCGCCGGCACATCGCCGAGATTGAATACCGCCCGGTAGGCCGCGCCCTCCGGGGTTATGAGCTCCCAGACGGAGCTTTCGGCGGTGAACGACGTCTCCCGGCGCTTATTGGCCGGGTCTAAAAGCCCCAGACCCTCCTCATTCGTGATGAGGGATACGGTCCAGTCGTCAAGCTTCGTAAGTTCCGCGCCCAGCATGAGCGGCGAGCCGAATATACACCACAGCGTCATCACCGTGCGCTGTTCGTCCTTATTGAGCCTCGTCTGCCTCTCGTCAAGGAAACCCTTGCCGATGGTACCGAGGGGCAGCATGTCGCAGTCGGGGTAGGCCCCGGGTCTTGATTTTCCCTGCCAGAGCCTGCACCGGCGGAACATGTTCTTCACGTGGTCCCAGCGGTCCCACATGTCGTCGGTTATCCGCCACATGTGGGCGTATTTGGCGTAAAAGTCCGCCTTGTCCACCAGCGCCGGTCCGGGAGAGAGGGACAGGACCATATCCCGCCCCGTTTTTTCTATTGCCTTATGGAGCATCACTATCTCAAAGCTCCGCTCAAAGGCCCGGTCGCTCCCCTCCACCCAGTTGTCGGTGTTGCAGATGTCGTCGCACTTTATAAAATCCACGCCCCAGCCGGCGTACTGGGCCACAATGCTGTCATAATATGCCTGTCCCGCCGCCGTGTCCCGCACGCCGTACATATCCGGGTTCCACCGGCAGGTGCTCAGGGGGTCGGCCACCTCGTCCGCCCGGGCCTCCGACCCGAATATGGCCATTCCGGCGTGGGCGGCGCACCTTGGTATACCGCGCATTATATGTATGCCGAATTTAAGGCCCAGAGAGTGTATATAGTCCGTGAGGGGCTTAAACCCCGCTCCGCCTATTGAGCTGGGGAACCTCTCCGGGTCCGGTATGAGCCGGGAATATTCATCCATGGAAAAATGCCCGAATGGCACGTACTGGAAGCTCTCCCGCATTGCCCCGGGGTTCGCGGCGGCCCACTGGGCGTCCACCACCACGTACTCCCAGCCGTATTTTTTAAGCTCCCTCGCCATGACCTGGGCGTTCGCCCGCACGTCCTTCTCCGTCACGCCCGAATCGTAGTAATCGTAGCTGTTCCACCCCATGGGCGGACGGCGTGTCCCTTTCTCCTGCCCCATTTTCGTCTCCCTCCGTATATCTCTTTTCTGATATTATCGATTATACCACAGCTTCCATATAAAACACAACCGGATTTATATATTTTGTATCCCGATTGCTCCCTGTTTGTAACCGATATGTCACCCTTTATGCAGTTTTGATGCCGGGAAATATCGTTTTTTATGCTTTATCCGTATATACTGGCCTCACGCTGAAAGGAGCGTGACATATATGCCGGAAGTATTGAAAAAATGTTACCCCCCCCCGTGTAAAATTTTTCCTTTCCCTCTGGACCGGTAAGCTGGCGCGGGGACTTCTGCGGCTTTGCGGGAGGGGCGGGACGAATCTCCCCGGAAAGCTTGCCCTCCGGCTGTGCCCGGATTTTTTGAGGCTTGCCGCGAGGCCGGAGCTTCTCGTCACCGTCACCGGCACCAACGGCAAGACCACGGTGACGAACCTCATCGCCGACGCCATGATAAGCTCCGGGCGGCGGGTCCTTGTGAACCGCCTGGGCTCCAATACCGAGACCGGCGTGGCCTCGGCCCTGCTGTCCGGCCTGACCCTCCGGAACCGCCAGAAATACCCCGCCGCCGTTCTGGAGGTGGACGAGCGCTCCTCGGTGAAGATCTACCCTCACATGACGCCGGACTACACTGTGATCACCAACCTCACCCGGGACTCCGTCATGCGAAACGCCTTCCCCGAGTATATGGCGGAGCTTTTGACCCGGTACATACCGCCCTCGACCACCCTCGTCTTGAACGCCGACGACCTCATCTCCTGCCGGGTCTCCCCGGAAAATGAGCGCGTATATTACAGCGTCTCCCGCTCCCCCACGGACCGGGCGGAGTGTGAAAATATCGTAAACGACCTTCCCCTTTGCCCCGTCTGCTCCGCGCCCCTTGAATACGCCATTATCCGCCAGGGCCACATCGGAAGGGCCCGCTGTCCAAATTGCGGCCTTGCCTCCCCGGAGGGTGACTTCACCGCCCGGGTCCTGCCGGGAAGGTTGGAAATCAGCGAGACCGGAGATGTGTTCGACTGCCCTGTCCCCGCCCATGTGGACCCCTACGATGTGCTGGCCGCCGCAACGCTTTTGCGCACTTTGGGCCTCTCCTCTGACGGTGTGGCCCGGGGCCTTGCCTCCGCGTCCCTGCCCTCCACCCGGCGGCGTGAGGTCATGATCGGCGGCGTCCGCGTTGTGACGCTGATGGCCAAGGACAAGAAGGCCGTGGCCTGCTCCCGGACCTTTGACGCTCTCAGGAGCGCCCCGGGGAAGAAGGAGGTCTATCTCATGATGAACTGCCTTTACGACCAGCGCCACTGGTCGGAGAACACCTGCTGGCTCTACGACTGCGACTTTGAGCTTTTAGCGCGCCCGGACTTCACCCACTTCGTGGCCGCCGGGCCCCGGTGCCTTGACTACCGGCTCCGGCTGGAGCTTGCGGGAATACCGGAAAATCTCATAGACGCCGACCCCGACGAGCGCCGCGCGGCCCGGCTTTTGCGCCTCGCCCCGGGTACGGACGTATACATACTCTACGGCACGGACTCGGTGCGCCTCGCCCGCCGGGTGGGACGGTATGTGGAGAGGCTCGCGGGAAGGAGGACAAAATGACTGTCGAGATATTATACCCCGAGGCCATGAACCTTTACGGGGAGCAGGCAAACGCCAGGTACTTGGCCAAAGCCGCCGGGGCGGAGCTGGCGCTCACCCACCTATACGAGCGGCCCCGGTTCACATATGAGGACGTGGCCCTGGTTTACATGGGCTCCGGCTCCTGGTCCGGCCAACTGCTGGCCCGGGACGCCCTGACGCCCTGGATCGGGGACCTTATAAAGCGCACCGAACGGGGCGGGACCACCCTTTTCACCGGGAGCGCCTTTGAGGTGCTTGGCAAGTACATCCAGGACGAGGCTGGCAACTGCCAGCCCATGCTGGGGCTCCTGCCCTTTTACACCGGCAGGAGCTTTTTGAACCGCTACAACGCCATCTACCTCGGCAAGCTGGGCGGCGAGACGATCGTCGGCCACAAGAGCCAGTTCGGCTGGTCCCACCTCATTCCCGACGCCCCCTGTCCCCTTCCCGGGCCGCTGACCTTCCTCTTCAGGACTCTCCGGGGCTCCGGGCTCGACCGGGACACGGCCTGGGAGGGCCTTCGCTCAAAAAATCTCATGGCCACCGCCGTCTCCGGGCCCGTTGTCATACAAAATCCGCCCCTAGCCCGGTATCTTTTGGCCCTCATGGGCTCCGGCGCGCCGCTCCTGTGCGCCGACGCCGCCGCGGCCAGCTACCGCGCCCGTGTCCGGGAGTTTTCCGACCCGGGAAGGGGCGTCGTCTACTGACGCCGCCCTCTCAAAAGTCTCCAAAAAATACTTGAATAATGGCATATGATGTCGTATAATGGATTTATCCAATTTTTAAAATATCAGGAGGATTCAGCATATGGGTAAATTCGTCATCCGTGAGACCGCCAGCGGCTTCAGGTTCAACCTCAAGGCCGGCAACGGCGAGATCATCGCCACCAGCGAGACCTACAAGTCCGAGGACGCCTGCCGCAACGGCATCGCCTCCGTTCAGAAGAACGCCCCCGTGGCGAATCTTGAGGACCAGACCGTCGCCAATTACGAGGCCGCCAAGCACCCCAAGTTCGAGGTCTACACCGACAAGGCCGGCGAGTACCGCTTCCGCCTGAAGGCCTCCAACGGCGAGATCATCGCCACCGGCGAGGGCTATAAGGCCAAGGCCGGTTGCATGAACGGCATCGAGTCCATCCGCAAGAACGCCGTCGACGCCGCCGTCGTCGTCGAGGAGGACAAATAATGGACATCAAGGCCAAGATCGAAGAGCTGGTCAGCAAGATAAAAAACGACAAGTCCCTGGGGGAGGACTTCAAAAAGGACCCCGAAAAGACCGTTGAGAAGCTCGCCGGCGTGGACATCCCCGACGGTGCCCTGGACAAGCTGGTTGACGGCGTGAAGGCCGCCCTGACCGGCGGAAAGCTGGCCGACGCCGCCGGCGATATCAAGGACAAGCTCAAAAAGCTGTTCTGAGAAAACATATAACCAGCCGACACCTCATCGGCTGGTTATGATTTTACAAAATGATCCGGCCCTCAGTCGCCGCCCCCCAAATCACCTGCGGTTCCAATGGACGCGGGAAAGGGGTTGACAATTTGGGGGCGGGAGATTATAATAGACATAGTGAAAGCCCGTAAAACGCCGGGTGCCACAATAACAGATCACATTTGCAGGCCGGGGCCGCAACCCCAAACCCACAGTGAGCCGTCTGTTGCTACCAGACGGCTCACTTTTTCCTTATCGACATGATGTACACGTATATCGCGAACACGAGGCTCACAATACTGCAAACATCGCCAATGTCAGACAAAGTGACTATGTATATCACCTCCACGGAATTATTTCCCGCAAAGGCAAAAACATTCGCCTCCCTCCCGCCTTCGCGGGATTCAGGCACCGTCAGCGTACCGCTAAAAAGCGTCGGACTTTCACAATGTTATTATACCGCACGGGACGAAACTTGTCAATCTGCGGTGTATAAGGGCAACGGGAAAGGGGTTGACAATTTGGGGACGGGAGAGTATAATAAAAAATGGGTGGAGGCCGTTTAGGCGGTGCCACAAATTACGTACTATCTATTCAGCTCGGGGTTGTGGCCCCAAACCAAATAGTGAGCCGTCTGATGTCAGCAGACGGCTCACTTCCTTTTTCTGTCGTATAAGTACAACACAAAAGAGATTATACTTGCCAGGGAGCCCAAAAAGCCCACAAGGCTCAGCACAGTCGTTAAAGTGATTTGTACCAGCCTCCCTTCGGGGTATTTCCCGCGAGAGCTGTATACTTAGCCTCCATTCCGCTCACGCGGTATGTCAGGCTCCGCCTTTTTACCGATTCACGGAGGACTCCAGGCCGGGTGCTCCCGGCCCATCCCCGTAAGGGGATGCCCATGGTCGTATTATACTGCGCGGGGCGAAATTTGTCAATCCGCGTAACATGTCCCGAGGAATGCGGAACGTTTCCCGGCGGCCCTCACTCCTCCGACGTCAGGCTCTCCTTCACGCTGTCGAGAAGCTCGGCGGCGAGGGCTTTCTGCTCGGGGGTGAGGGTGCGGTAGAACTCGTGGAGCCTGTCGCGCTCCTCGTACTCAGGCGCCGGGAGGTAGTCGGACAACAACACCCCGGGCGACACCTTCAGCTCGCGGCAAAGAATCACGAACATAGGCAAGCTCGGCATCTTGTGCCCGGACTCGATCTGGCGCAGATAGGTAGTATCCATGTTGCACGCCTCGGCAAGCCTTTCAGCTGTCATTCCGCACTGTTTTCTTGCCCTTTTAATCTGTGTCCCAAGCGGTTTCCTATCCATAAATGCCTCCAAGTCAACCACGTCCAAATCAGTTTATGTTACCTAACAGACTATATTCACGTTGACTTATTGCATATTATCTGTTAAACTATGTTTACATTAGCTGATTGGTAATGGAGGCCGTTATATATGAAAGAACACACATGCTGTTTCACCGGGCACCGGGATATAAAAGACCCGGAAAAATATCTCCGCGTGATTTTGGCGACGCTGAACGCGCTGTTTGAAGCCGAAAACGACGGGTACACCCGGTTCATCACCGGCCTTGCGGAGGGGGCCGACACGATTTTTGCCAAAAACGTGATATTGATGAAGTATCGCAATCCGTGGCTAAAGTTAGTCGCGGCCATATCCCACCAGGGCAGGCTGGACTCGAAGGACACGCAATTTCAAAGGCTCCTGGCGTGGTGCGACGAGGTCAACGTCCTGTCCCAGGTCTACCACGGCGGCGTATACGCCGCGAGGAACCGCTGGATGCTGGAAAACTCCAGCCGTCTCATCGCCGTGTGGGATGGGCGTCTCACCGGCGGAACGTACCGGACAATAAAGCTTGCGGAGAAGATGGGCATCGACATCCGGAGGATAGACCCCAATAATACGGACATTGCATATGCCCCTGACGAACCGTGATAGTGATAAAAAGTCCCCCGGAAGGGGGACTTTTTTTCGTGAATATTCCGTCTTTCCCAACTTAACTTATTGGGCTATAATATTCCCGTAAATAAATTAAAGTGTATCAGGAGGACCACAAAATGGATTACGCCAAAGAGTCCCTGCGCCTCCACGGAGAGTGGAAGGGCAAAATAAGAATAGACACGGCTGTGCCCGTGGCCTCAAAGGAGGACCTGTCACTGGCCTACACCCCCGGCGTGGCCCAGCCCTGCCTTGAGATACAAAAGGACATAAACAAAAGCTACGACCTGACGCTCCGCCACAACCTTTGCGCGGTCATCACCGACGGCACCGCCGTACTGGGCCTTGGCGATATAGGCCCCGAGGCCGGTATGCCCGTTATGGAGGGCAAGTGCGTGCTCTTCAAGGCCTTCGGCGGCGTGGACGCCTTCCCCCTCTGCGTGAAGACAAAGGACGTGGACGAGTTCGTCA
The DNA here is from genome assembly GCA_947627085.1 of uncultured Oscillospiraceae bacterium. Classification (GTDB taxonomy): domain Bacteria; phylum Bacillota; class Clostridia; order Oscillospirales; family Oscillospiraceae; genus RUG626. Next base: position 1,290 of record CANQUO010000077.1, on the reverse strand, counting down.
ACACCGTGGCCCTGATCTCCGGCTCCTTCGGCGGTATCAACTTAGAGGACATCTCCGCCCCCCGGTGCTTTGAGATCGAGCGCAAGCTCAAGGAGCGCTGCGACATCCCCATCTTCCACGACGACCAGCACGGCACCGCCGTCATAACCTTAGCCGGCCTCACCAACGCCCTGAAGGTGGTAGGCAAGAAAAAGGAGGACGTGAAGATCGTCACCTCCGGCGCGGGCGCGGCGGCCGTGGCCATCGTGAAGCTCCTGCTCAGCGCCGGGTTTAAAAACATCATCATGACCGACCGCACCGGCGCCATATACTCCGGCCGGGAGAATTTGAACTGGATAAAGGCCGAGATGGCGGAGGTCACGAACCTTGATCGCAGGACCGGCAAGCTGGCCGACATCATAGCCGGCGCCGACGTGTTCATCGGCGTGTCCGGTCCCGGCACGCTGACCCGCGAAATGGTGAAAACCATGGCCAAGGATGCCATAATCTTCGCCTGCGCCAACCCCACGCCGGAGATTTTCCCCGAGGACGCCAAGGCCGGCGGGGCCAGGGTCATCGCCACGGGCCGCAGCGACTACCCCAACCAGATAAACAACGTTTTGGCCTTCCCCGGCATCTTCCGGGGGACCTTCGACGTCCGGGCCTCGGATATAAACGAGGAGATGAAGATGGCCGCCGCCCAGGCTCTGGCCGGGCTCATCAGTGACGACGAGCTCAGCGCGGACTACATCATCCCCGCCGCCTTCGACAGCCGCGTCGGCCCCGCCGTCGCCGCCGCCGTCGCCGAAGCCGCAAGACGGACAGGAGTGGCGAGGATATAACCCGAACAAATCACGCCCCTTCCCGAAAGAGAAGGGGCGGATTGTTTTTCCGGCCGTAGGGGAGGCTTCTAAACCCTCCCCTATTTTAATATGCGCCGCAAGGCGCAACCGTTTTGGCTCCCCTTGTTCAAGGGGAGCTGTCAGCGAAGCTGACTGAGAGGTTCCGTCCACGTAGAACCTCTCCTGCCGCTTTGCGGCGGTCCTCCCCTTGAACAAGGGGAGGCTTTTTTCCGCGCGGCGGGGACGGGCGGGTTTTTAAATCCGCACCCGTAGGGGCCGATGCCCACATCGGCCCGACGCACCGATTTGACAGATGTCCAAAATCGACGCGTAACATGATGTGGCGCGTTCCAATGGGCCGACGCAATATCAGAGCACGGGCCGATGTGGGCATACTCAAGAGTACTTCCTGCGGTCGTCGGCCCCTACGAAAGCGTTTTTTGAGGTGGTGGGTGATTCGGCCCACCCC
>CANQUO010000076.1 GCA_947627085.1 uncultured Oscillospiraceae bacterium | reverse complement strand
CTCCGGCGCCCTCAACCCTCACGACATCATGGCCATCCTGGGCCGCGACGCCACCCAGAAGTACCTCATCAACGAGGTCCAGAAGGTCTACCGTCAGCAGGGCGTTGACGTGTCCGACAAGCACATCGAGATCATCGTCCGCCAGATGCTCCGGAAGGTCCGGGTGGAGGACCCCGGCGACACCGACCTCCTCTCCGGCTCCACCGTGGATATCCTTGATGTCCGCGCCCAGGTGGAAAAGCTCCGCGAGCGCGAGGCCGCCGGCGAGGAAGTGAAGTACCCCACCTACGAACAGCTCCTCATGGGCATCACCAAGGCCTCCCTGGCCACCGACAGCTGGATGTCCGCCGCCTCCTTCCAGGAGACCACCAAGGTCCTGACCGAGGCCGCGTCAAAGGGCAAGGTGGACCGGCTCATCGGCCTTAAGGAGAACGTCATAATCGGTAAGCTCATCCCCGCCGGCGCGGGCCTGGCGCTCTACCGGTCCGTGGCCGACCCCAAGGACATTCAGGACGCCGTCCCCGCCGCGGAGCCCGAGCCCACCGAGCCTCCCGAGCCCGAAGAGCCCGAAGTCGACCTCTCCGTGCTCCTCAACGCCGGGAACGCCATATAAACTGGAACAGCCACTCCCACATGGGGGTGGCTGTTTTTTGATGAGATTGACTTTCCGGTAGGCAGACATTATAATACGATATAAAAGACAAGGGGGACAGCGGGATGAAAAAGGAGATTTGCGAGGCTTATATCCGCATACTCAGGGAGGAGCTGGTACCGGCAATGGGGTGTACGGAGCCAATAGCGGTGGCCTACGCCGGGGCGCTGGCTAAAAAGACATTGGGGGACATGCCGGACAGGGTGGAGCTGGCGGTAAGCGGGAATATTATAAAAAATGTAAAAAGCGTCATCGTCCCACACACCATGGGCCGCCGGGGACTGGAGACCGCCGTGGCGGTGGGCATATGCTGCGGCGACGCGGACCGGGAGCTGGAGGTCCTGTCCGGCGTGACCGACGGGGAGCTATATAAGCTGGACGAATTTTTAAAAAGCGTCCCCGTGGAGGTCACGCAGTCTCGGTCAAACTGTCCCTTCGATATCCAGGCGACGGTCCGGCGGGGAGAGAAGCGGGCCTTTGTGCGCATCGTGGGGACCCACACGAACGTGGTCCGGGTGGAGCGGGGAGATGAGGTGCTTGTGGACAGGCCCTTCACCGAGACCGCCGTCCAGACGGATGCGGACCGGGAGCTTCTCAACGTCCGGGACATAGTGGAGTTTGCGGGCAGTACGGACCTTACACCGGTGCGGGAGACGCTTTTAAGGCAGATAGAGCTCAATATGGACATCGCCGAGGCCGGTATGCGCGGCCACTACGGGGCGGAGATAGGCAAGATACTCATCCGCTCCTACGGAAACTCCGTGCAGAACAGGGCCAAGGCATACGCCGCCGCCGGTTCGGACGCCAGGATGAACGGCTGTGAAAAGCCGGTGGTCATAAACTCCGGCTCCGGAAACCAGGGCCTGACGGCCAGTGTGCCCGTCATAATCTACGCCCGGGAGTGCGGCGTCAGCGAGGAACAGCTCCTGCGGGCCCTGCTGGTCTCAAACCTTGTGACCATACACCTCAAAACAGGCATCGGGAGCCTCTCCGCCTACTGCGGCGCCACCAGCGCGGGAGCGGGGGCCGGGGCGGGGATATGCTACCTCTACGGCGGCGGCTATGACGAGGTGGCCCACACGGTGGTCAACGCCCTCGGGATAAACTCCGGTATGCTCTGCGACGGGGCCAAGGCCAGCTGCGCCGCCAAGATCGCCTCGGCGGTGGAGGCGGGGCTATTGGGGATGCAGATGTACATGCACGACAGCGAATTCAAGTCCGGCGAGGGCCTCACCGCCAGGAGCGTGGAGGACACCATCCGCGCCGTCTCCGAGGTGGCCAGGGAGGGCATGCGGGAGACCGACAGACACATAATCCACCAGATGATAAAAAATTAAATCTTCGCTGACAAACCCTCAGAATCGATTGTACAAATATGCGCCGGTTACTTAATGGCCTTTTTCCTGAATACGAGCGCCAAAACGACACAAACGATAATGCCGATAACATACGGAACGGCATATAAAAATGCTGTACCCGCGGGCGCGCCGTACCCGGCATACCGCCCTCCCCAAAGCAAATTGCAGTAGTTATACGTCACAACGGCGCACATGATATCAGACAGTAGAACTGCCGATACGCCAAAGATAACGGATAGTTTTTTCATGCGCATTACTCCTTTCATTTTTTGCCAGGGCCTTTAAGGAGCAGGACAGCGCCAACAACGATAGCGACTACGCAAAGAAACAAATAAACACCGTTGCCATCTATGGTGATCATTGATGATTCGCTTATTTGGTTTGAAGCCGTAGGATCGAGCAGTGACAACAAACCCCAAATCATCAAGCAGATGATACCGCCGATACAGATCATGAGCCCCACAGACCTTCGCGTATGATTTGCCACTTGCGCGGATCCTCTTTGTTCTCTTTGAGGTGTATCCTCAGGTCGATCGCTGTCCTCTTTCATCAGATGATCCAAAGAGACATTGAAATAATGGCTGATGGCGATAAGCTTATCGCTCTCCGGGCTTGAAGCGCCTGACTCCCATTTTGAGATCGCCTGTCGAGATACTTTCAGCTGTTCCGCAAGTTGCTCCTGCGAAAGACCGCTCTTTTTACGAAGCGCGTATAATTTTTCAGACAGTGCCATGTTTCCTCCTTCCACATTGAGCATACCAATAGTACCGGTAGAACACTATACATACGAGTATACAATTACGCAACCGGTAGTTGCAAATGTTTTTTTATAGAAGATCAGTAAACAAAAATCTCCCCCATTCGTGGATGGGGGAGATTCGTTTGTGATCTTTAAATTTCTTGATTTTTATACTAATATCTATTTAAAAGGAGACACCGAGCGGCGAGGATTTTTCGTGTCAGGCAAGGAAGGCGCCGCAGGGAATACCCATTGGTATTTCCAAGGCGGCTGACGCCGCATGACGCGAAAAAGACCGTCGCGAATGGCTTATTTTAATTAGATATTAGTATTAGACAGTACCGCGACGGAGTACATGGGGAGGGTGAGCTTTCCGTTATTCAGAGTCGGGGACTCGGCGGTGGTGACGAGGGCGGCGGTGACGGACTTAAGATCGAGGCTTGATACGTCTACCGTCTGGGGCTCCGGGGAGATATTGTATACGAGCGTCACGCTCTCGTTATCGAAGGTCTTAGTCAGAACGCAGACCTTGTCGGTGGAGAGGCTTTCCACCATGTCCGCCACTCCGTGGGAGACGGCGGGGATGGAGTTTCTTATTTTCAGGGCCTCTATGGTGAAATTGAGGATGGAGTTGCCGTTTTCCGCCTGACGGTCCTGACTTTCAAATATCATATTGACCGTGCCCATGTCCTTCGGCCCGTCGGTCATGCCCGGGGCCTCCGGGTCCTCGGACCAGTACATGGGGGCCCGCTTGTTTTCGTCCTTGCCCGCGCCCTTCATGCCCAGCTCCTCGCCGTAGTAGGTGAAGGACGCGCCGGACATGGTGAGGTTCAGCGCCAGTGCCAGCTTCACCTGATTTTCCGTGTAGTCCCCGGGGTAGTAGCCCGCCGAGCGGCCCATGTCGTGGTTCGTGTAGAAGGGCGCGTCGATGTACGTGTCTGAGGCGGCGGCGAAGGCCGCCTGGGCGTTCTCGATAGCCGCGCCGTAGGCGCTGGCGGGGGAGGAGCCCTTGACCACCTTGGCGATGGTGCCGTTCGAGTCCCCAAAGGAGAAGTTAAATACGCTGTCTATGCCGCTACGGTAATAGGAAGCGTAGGTGTTAAGATCGTTCCACACCTCCGCCACGATGTAGGCGTCGGGATTTTTCTCCTTCACAACGCCGTTGAACCAGCTCAAAAAGGCTATGTTGCTCTCCGGGTCGCCGGAATAAAACTCCTTGGCCGCGTCAAGCCTGAACCCGTCCACGCCAAAATCCAGCCAATATTCCGCGATGGTCGCAAGCTCGCTTCTCACCGCCACGCAGGACAGGTCAAGGTCGGGCATCTCGCTCCAGAAGGGGGCCTCGTAATACCACTCCGTGCCCTCCACCTGGTAGCTCGTGGCGGACTTTTTCTCCCGGCTGAAGTTGTAATATCCGACATACGGGCACGCCGTGAGGTCCGGCTCCGCGCCGGGCTCCAGCGTCTTTAAGTACTCCACGGCCTTTGTAAACCATGGGTGCTGGGAGGAGGTGTGATTCATCACAAGGTCCATGATGACCCTGATCCCCCTCTCGTGGCAGGCGTCCAGAAGGGCCTTGAAGTCGTCTAAGGTCCCGTACTCCGGGTCGATGTCCGTGTAGTCCTTCACGTCGTACTTGTGATAGGTGGGGGAGGGATTCACGGGCATGAGCCATATGCCCGTGGCTCCCAGGTCCGTGTTCGTATCCGGGTCCCCGTCGTTTATGTAGTCCAGCTTTTCGATGACGCCCTGAAGATCGCCCACGCCGTCGCCGTCGGAGTCATAAAAGCTGTACACGAATATCTCGTAATAACTGCGGTATTTGTCGTCGAGGCCAGAGGGCGTGAGCTTACCGTTCAGCGCCTCCATCACCTGGAGGGCCGTGTCCTGGGGCTGATTAGGCTCGGTCGCATCGCTGGGACCGGGCTCGGTCTGCTCCGACCCCGATGGGGCGGAGGACTCCCCGCTCTCCTCCGTCCCACCCGCCGCGCAGGCGGACAGGAGCATTGCCAAGGCGAGAAGAAGTGAATACAGGCGAATTTTATTCATAGCGTTTCCTCCTCTTGCGGAAAAAGGCATCGCCTTTTTCCACAAAACTTATTTTTCCCATTCGTCCACCGGTAATCCGGTCAAATACCGCCGGACCATGTCCAGGGCGTGGTTGGCCGCGGAGATTCGGATTCTCTCCCGGCCCTGGCCCAGGTGCAGGTCGCGGACATGGCGCCCCTCCGGCGTGGCGAGGGCCACGAACACGGACCCCACCGGCGTGCCGGAGCCGTCGGAGTCAGGCCCCGCGATGCCCGTGATGCCAATGCCCAGGTCGGAGTCGAATCTTTCCCGGACGCCCGACGCCATAGCGGCGGCGACCTCACGGCTCACAACGCCCTTTTCCTCAATGAGCTCCGCCGGGATGCCCAAAATGGCGGTCTTGGAACTTACGGCGTATGTCACCGCGCCCCCGAGATACACCTCCGACGCGCCGGGAAGGTCCGTCATGCGCTTTGAGACGAGCCCTCCCGTACAGCTCTCGGCGGCGGCCAGGGTCACGCCCTTTTCCTTCAAAAGGCCCAACACCGTATTTTCCAATGTGTCCGTGTCGATGCCGTAGACGCAGTTGCCAAGCTTCGAGCGGACCTCATTTATCACCGGGGCCATCATTACCTCGGCCTCCTCATCACGTTTAGCCCTGGCGGTGACCCGCAGGCGCACCTCGCCGGACTTGGCGTAGGGGGCCAGGGTGGGATTTTGGAGCCTGAGCATGGTGTCCCGGAGCTTATCCTCCACAAAGGACTCGCCGAGGCCGAATATGTGTATGTTGTGGCTGACTATCTCAAGCTCCGAAAGCCTCCGGAGGTACGGCATGGCGCAGGCGCGGAACATAGGCACGCACTCCACCGGCGGCCCGGGGAGCATGAGCACGTGGACGCCACCGGCCTCAAAGGCGCACCCCGGGGCCGTGCCGTTATCGTTGTGGAATACCACGCATCCCTCGGGTAGCATCGCCTGCTGATAGTTATTGTCCGTCATCTGGTGGGAGCGCAGGCGCTTTTCAAAGTACTCCCGTATGGCCTGGGCCTCACGCTCGTCAAATATGAGCTTTTTGCCGAAGGCCTCGGCCAAGGTCTGCTTTGTAAGATCGTCGCAGGTGGGCCCCAGGCCCCCGGTGGTGATGATTATGTCGGCACGTTTACGGGCGATCGCTACGGCGGACTTGAGCCTCTCCGGGTTGTCGCCCACCACGGTGTGAAAATAGACGTTTATGCCAAGCTCCGAGAGCATCTGGGATATGTCCCGGGCGTCGGAATTGACGATGTTGCCCAGCAAGAGCTCCGTGCCCACGGAGATTATTTCGGCGGTGTGTGTCAAAGAAAATGCCCCCTTAATTAAAATAAACTACCTTTTTGCCCTCTCCCTTTGGAGGGAGAGGGGTAGGGGTGAGGATGGATCAGCGGCGTAGCCGCAACCTTTATATCTTTTTGTCCCGCTTGAAATATTTATCCAGCTCCGCCTTCATGTCCTCCGGCATACCGGTGCCCACGGGGAGAATGGCGCTGCTTGCCACACGGGATATTATCCCCGCCGCGAAGTCCCGGATATCCGCCATGGCCTCGGGGCACAGGGGGAAGAGAAGGTCATTGTGGATATGTATCCCGGCCGAGCCGGTCCTGCGGGTGATGCCCAGCGCCGGAACGCCACGGTCGGCGAAGGGGGCGGAGTCGGAGGAGTGGACCTTCTTTACGAAATTGGCGGACCAGCCCACTTCCCGGGCGTACTGCCTGGCGAAGTCCATAAGGTCCTCGCCGCCGGTGACGTATATCTCGTTGGGCCCTAAAACCGTGCCGCACATGTCGAAGTTGAAGCAGAATTTCACCTCCGGCATCAGCTCCTCGTGCTGTGCTATCCACGCCTTGGAGCCCAGGAGCCCCTGCTCCTCGCTCCCGCACCAGATAAAGCGGAGAGTGCGCTTCTGTGGGTGGTCTTTAAACCAGGCGTAAAGGCCCATCAGCGTGGCCGCGCCGGTGGCGTTGTCCCAGGAGCCGGTACCCACGGGGACGCTGTCGTAGTGGGCCGTCAGGACTATGGACTCACCGGGCTTCTCCGTGCCGGGTATCACCGCCAGCACGTCCCGGGAGGTGTGCTCCTCGTCCGTCTCCTCAAGTTCAAGATGGACCTTTGTCACATGCTGGCGCACAAGCTCCGTGGCGTCCCGGGCGGTGATGGCAAAGCCGGGGATGCGCCCGACCTCCTGCATCTTCGGCCTTATGGTCCGGGAGTACATGTCAAGGCCGCTCTCCTCGTCGAACCACTTGCCGGAGAAGGTTATAAAGGCCCCGGCCTTCTTCTCGAAAAGGAGCTTGTAGTTATCGAAGTTAAGGCCGTTCATCATGACGGCGTAGCCCTCAAGAGAATCCATCCCAAGATAGTCCTCCTCCACGCCCCGGGGGGCGTAGAAGAGCTTAAGGTCCGCGCCGCCCGCGGGCAGTGAGCCGGACAGGCCGTAGGGCACGCACTCTATCTCCCTTTCAAAGGGCGACCTCACCGCCATGCGGCAAGCGGTTACATTTGCGGCGGGGACAGAGAAGTCCATAAGCTCGCTCTCGCCGCCAAAGCCCTTTATCTCCTCCTGAAGAAGCTTCGCGGTCCTCAGCTCATCCCCGGTGCCGCCGTACCGCGCAAAGCTCAGCTTTTCCACAAGGGACATCTGATAATGTCCGTTTTCCATTTTGAATTACCTCCGATTTTTCTCTCCTGGAGCTTATTTTGAAATTACAACGCTCTCGATGCCGTTTACGGCCTCGGCCACGAGGGCCTCCACGTCCAGGGCGCTCTCGGCCGCGATTACCTCCTCCAGGCGGGGCTTTGTCCTGGGGTGACGGGGGGTGAACACGGTACAGCAGTCCTCGTAGGGGAGTATGCTGGTCTCAAAGGTGCCGATCTTCCGGGCAATCTCGATTATCTCCCGCTTGTCCATGCACACAAGGGGCCGGAGGACCGGTATTTTCACCGGCTCCTGGGTCACCGCCATTGCCTGCATGGTCTGGCTTGCCACCTGGCCCAGGCTCTCGCCGGTTATTATGGCACCGCAGTTGTCGCGTATGGCTATCCTCTCGGCGATACGCGTCATGAACCGGCGCATGACGACGGTGAAGTACTCCTCCGGGCACTTATCGCGTATCTCCTCCTGAATGTGGGTGAAGGGCACGATCTCCAGCTTCATCCGCCCGCACCAGGGGGCAAGTATACTCGCTAAGTCTATGACCTTCTGCTTAGCAAGCTCCGAGGTGTAGGGGAAGGAGAAAAAGTGCACCGGTATTATGTGCACGCCCCGCTTGGCCGTCATCCAGGTGCTCACCGGGCTGTCGATGCCGCCGGAGAGGAGGCTCACGGCGCTGCCGCAGGAGCCCACGGGCATCCCCCCGGCGCCCAGAGCCGGCACGGAGTGGACGTAGGCGGCGTTTTCGCGTATCTCGATATTTACGGTGAGCTCCGGGTCGTGGACGTCCACCGCGATATCCGGAAAGGCGTCGGAGAGAAGTCCGCCCACGTACTGACTGAGCTGGATGCTGGTCATGGGGTAGGACTTGTCGGCCCGCTTCGTCTCCACCTTGAAGCTCCGGGCCCTCATGAGGTCCCCGGCAAGGTATGATTTCGCCGTCTCAAATATGGCGTCCGGGTCCTTGGGCGCGGCGGCGGCCCGGACAACGGCCACACAGCCGAATATCTGCTTTGCCGCCTCGAAGGCCGCGTCCATATCGGCATCATCGTCCATGGGCTCCACATACACCGTGGACTGGGCGGAGTAGACGCGAAAATTGCCGATTTTTGCCATCCTGCGGCGCACGTTGGACACTAACTTGTCCTCGAATATGCGCCTGTTTAATCCCTTCAGGACTATTTCTCCCTGTTTTAATAGTATAAGATCGTTCATTTATTACCTCATTTTTCCACTTTAAAATCGTACGCCCTGTACTGTATGGCCTCGGCAAGGTGGGGCGCCTTTATCTCCCCGCTCCCCGCAAGGTCCGCTATGGTCCTGGCGACCCTCAAAATACGGTCGTGGCTCCTGGCGGTGAGGCCAAGGCGGTCGAAGGCGTTTTTCATGAGCTTCTCCCCGGCCTCGTCCAGGGCGCAAAATTGCCTCAGGGGCTCCTGGCCCATCTGGGCGTTGCAGTCGATGCGGAGCTTTTTGTACCTCTCCCGCTGTATCTGCCTCGCGGCGTTGACCCGGGCTCTGATGGCCGCGCTGGGTTCCGCCGGGGCGCGCTCCCGGAGCTCGTCGAACTCCAGCGCCGGGACCTCGATGTGCATGTCTATGCGGTCGAGTAGGGGCCCGGAGACCTTGGCCCGGTAGGCCTGAACGCTCTGTGGCGTGCAGGCGCACCGCCCCGAGGGGTGACCGAACCAGCCACACTTGCAGGGGTTCATGGCGCACACCAGCATAAAGCGGCTGGGGTAGG
>CANQUO010000075.1 GCA_947627085.1 uncultured Oscillospiraceae bacterium | reverse complement strand
GCATGCGTAGCAAACCGGCAATCTCCATTTGCGGAACCCCAAATCCAAACAATTTTCGCGGCGACATGCGCGTCGCGAAAATTACCTTTTGTTTTGCGGAGTGTGCCATGGGGCCCCCGGCGGGCTGTTGCCCGCTGGGGAGAGGAGGAGCGATGCCAGCGCCTGAGCCCGACCGGAGGGAGGGCGAGGTAAAGCGGCATCAGCGACGACGAGGCCGCGCGCGGAGCAAAACGGCAGAAAAAAGTCACGAATAGGTCCGCAGACCTTTTCGTGACTTTTTTCGCGCGTTCCTTATTGGTTGAAAAGGCCCCGCCTTTTCAACCAGATCAAATTACCCTGTCGCTCCAGGTCATGTCCCGGGGATTTTCTTCGAATATCTCCCCCGTGGCGGCGTAGGCGTAGCCGCAGACGGCCAGGGCCGCCAGGAGCACTAGGCAGTATATGGTAACGATAAGCTTTTTCATACGGCTCCCTCCCCTTTAGAAGTCCCTTTTGGAAGTGTCCTTGAATTCAAGCTCCGGGCCCGGGTCCTCTCCGGCGACGCCCTCTTTCCACTCCCAACCGGTGACCCGGATGACGACGATCTTCCCGTCGCCCTTATAGACCCGGCTTATCTCCGCACCGGACATATTGGAGTAGTACAGGCCCAGGGTGTGGTCGTCGCCGTAGATGTGAAGGCTGGAGCGGGCGCTGTCAAGCTCCCCTACCTTCTCGGCCCTGCCGTCTTTGGCGGTGTAGAAGGTCCAGCTGTCGCCGTCCGAGACTATGAGCTCCCGCACTCCGTCAAAGTCCATGTCGAAGGTCGCCCACTTCGCCCCCTCCGGGGCCTTGTCGAGGATGGCGTCATACCCCGTATACTGGCCCACGCCGTCAAGAAGCCAGCTGTCGCCCACATCTGCGGTGGGGAGGGCCGTGCCGGGTATGGCGTACTCGTCGTCCTCCTTGAGTATCCGGTGGGAGGTCTCCCTCTCCGTCATCACATGTCCGTTGTAGCCGATCTCGCTTATGACCTCCACGCCCATAAGGCCGTCCAGCTTTATGAGCTTCCCGTCCTTATCATAGAGTAACGAGTGGCTCATACCGAATTCGCCTAGCACCGTGAGGCTGCCCTTCTCCATGGTGTAGACCCGGGCGGTGGCCTCGGCCTCGTTTGCGCCCATCACGACGATGAGCTCGGGGTAGTGGTCGCCGGTGAGGTCGAACATGGTGTATTCCCGGTAGAGCGCGTCCTTCGCAAGCTCACGATCGAGCGCCGCCAGCACGCCGGCGTAGTCGCCCGGCTTACCGGAGTCGTCGGGCAGGAGGTCGTTGCCGCCCGAATAGGTCGTTTTTTTGCTGTCTGTAAGCACAAGATTACCGTTCGCGTCGGGCTTATAGTAATCTCTGGTGTACTCGCTCCCGGCCTCGCCGGACTTATACTCCGCGATGACCTGGCCGTTTTCCTTATCCACCGTCGCCCCCTGGAGGGTCATGGCGTACTCGAACCGGCCGGTATCGCTGTGCCAGAAGAAGTAGTAGTGGGGTATGGTGTTGTTCGTCACCCAGCCGAACACCTCGATGTCGGGGCTTTCGTCAAAATTCATATCAAGCACGTTGACGGTCTCTTCCACGCTCCAGCAGTCGGTGTAGCCCTCGCCCACACCGCCGGATACGAAGTCCTCGCCGATGTCCGCAAGCTTAATTATCTGCGCGGGCTTTGTCCGGCCGAGGGCAGACATGTCGTATATCCTCAGCTCGCTTACGCCGTATCTGCCGTCCCCGCCGGCCTTGCCAATGACGTCAAGCTCCATGGGAATGTCCTTCTGCTCTCCCCTGCCCGCCACGGCAAACTCGACGGTTTTCAGAACGCTGTCGCCCGCGGGCAGGTCGTTTACGCTCATCTTCTCTTTGCAGTAGTCGCGCACGGTCCTCACGTCCAGCTTATCGTTGGGGATATCCGCCTTTATGCTGTCTATGAGCTCACTGTCGAGATAGTATTCCGTCCCCTCCATGTAGGCGAATATCCTCACGTCCCTGTAAGCCTCACCGGCGGGGCTCACGTAATCGAGAAGCACCAGCACGTCGGTCTTGTTATCGCCATTGAGGTCCTCAAAGCTCACCGCCGCCACGCTGCGGAGCGTGGAATCATTAAACATTGGGTGGAATTCGTAGTCGGAGACCTTGCCGTCACGGGAGAGGAAGAAGCGCACGTCGTCAAACTCCGGGGTGGGACGGTAGGTTATGAAGTTGGTGACGCCCCAGCCGGGCATTACCTCCTCGAAGCTCTGCCCCTCCCAGATATACTGAGGCTCAAGCTCCACGCCGGCGCCGTATTTTATCTCCGGGGCCTCGGGGGGAAGGTCGGGGACGTTCACCCGGCCCAATGTCTCCCAGTTTATGGAGCCCGCCAGCTCCTCAAGCTGTGCCTTTGTTATTGGCCCGCCGAAGATGTTGTCCCCCTCAGTGCCACTGAGCACGTTCATTATGACGAAGCACCCGTCAAAATCCGCGGCGACGAGGGAATTGGTGTCGCCCAACACCAGGCACACGTTTTTGCCGCATATGTCCGCGTTCCAGCACTCGGGGGCATCCCCCAGGGCCGAGGCCTGAAGGGAGATATCCACCAAGCTCCCCTTCACCGAACGGAAGAGCTGGTAGCCGATGGACGTGCCGTCAACGCACGTAAACTCCCCGTCCATGCCGAAGGTGCCGTTTTCGTAGATATAGGCCGCCCATCTCTCGTGGCGCTCGTCGAAAAGCTCCCCGCCCTGGAGCTTTTTCATGTCCTCGTAGGTGAAGCACTCGCACCGCTCAGGCACCGTGAGGCCGTACTTCTCAGCGGCCGCCTCCAGCGTGAGCTTTCCGTCCAGATATTCGCCCAGGGCCTTGGACTCCGGAGTGTCGGTAAGGCCCAGCATGGAGATGAAGCCGCCCTCCTCGTCCCCCGGTATGACCATGTCGGACATGCCGAAGAAGCCCGTGGCCGAGGCCGTTATGCCCAGCGCCGCCAGTACCGCCACGGCGGCGGCGATGAGAAGGGTCTTTCTTATGGGAATCGCTTTTTTGGTCTTCATTTTCTTAAAATCCTCCAAATCGAACTCGTAGGAGGATCGGACGTGGGAGAATGTCTCCTGATATAAGCTTTTACTCATTTAACTCTTACCCCCTCAAGCTCGGAACGTAATATTGCCCTGGCGCGGGAGAGCCGCGTGGTCACCGCCGACTCGTGTATCCCCAGTACGCGCCCTATCTCTTTTACGGAATATTCCTCATAATAAAACAGGTACAGCGGCACTCTGTATTTCTCCGGTAAGGACATGACCGCTGTGAAAAGCCCTATCTGCTCCTCCGCCTCGAAGGGCACCGACAGGGCCAGCTCCTCCGGCGGCGTGGGTATCCGCCTTTTCTCGGCCCTCGCCACGTTCTTGCAGAAGTTGAGCGTCACCCTTATCATCCAGCGCTTCACGTGCTCGTCCCCCTCGAACCGCTCCTTTGAGAGGTAGAGCCGCATCAGCACCTCCTGGACCGCGTCCTCGGCGTCCTCGGGACTGCCCAGAAAGTTGAGGGCCACCCGGTATACCGTGTCCTTATATTTTTCAGCGTATACGCTGAATAATTTATTGTCCACGAAAACCACTGTCCTTTGAAAGCTTTCACTATTAAGACACACGAGGGGCCCGTTTTGTCACAAAAAGGCAGAAAAAAATTTTATCCCGCTCCTATACCCTTATTCTATCACATAAAAAGCCCCGTAGATATGCTTTATATTTACAAAAATCCCGGACATTTTACTGTCCGGGATATGAGTATTCATGCTTTCGGCCCCTCAGTCGTTTATGGTCAGCTTCGCTTTTTCAAGCGCCATGACGATTATGGGGATAAGCACTATATGCAAAATTATCCCCGGCACGGCATCAAGCACCGCCCCGGCAAGAAAGGCGGAGAAGGGGAAGGTCGAGTGCTGAAGGCCCGCCAACGCGAACCGGACTACGCCCCAAACGGCCCTGCCGGCTATCATGGCGGTAATGAGGGAGACGTAGACGCTCCAGGGCTTTCTCGGCAAAAGCTTATATAAAAGCCCGGACACCGCCCCGTAGGTGGCGATCTCAAAGGCCATGCCTATGGCCTTTGGCATCATGGGCGGCATACCGGTAATAAGCGAGCGCATGATGGGCGAGATGAACCCCACCGCCAACCCCCAGGGCCAGCCGCATATAAAGCCGCACAGTATGGCCGGGATGTGCATCGGCGACAGCGCCGCGCCGATCTCGGGTATCTGCCCGGTCAGAAACGGGAGTACCATCGCCAGGGCCAGAAACAGGGCCGAGTAGACCAATTTACGTACATACAGCGGTGATTTTGTCTTTTCCATAAAAATTACCTCCTTATTCCCCGATGCCAAAAGAAAAAGGCACCGGCCCCCTTACAGGGGGTACCGATACCTTCATGATATCAATAACAAATCAACAAAGAATAAAACGCCCTCGCGGCTTCTGCCGCTCCCCGCCGGCTTCAGCCGACAAAAGCATTATATACCCACAAAATCTCCCTGTCAACCCCGCTCCCAAGAAAATCACAGCCCGTACTTGAGCTTTCTTTTCAGGGCCTCGCGGTAGACCTCGGAGTCCTCCCGCATACCGACGACCACAACGAGCATCTCCGTCTCGGTGCGCTGGAGCTTGTAGACGACGCGCACGCCGGACTTTTTGAGCTTTATTTTGAGAAAGCCCGCCAGCTCTCTGCCGTTTTGGTTGGCCAGCGGCTTTCCGTATCCGCCCTCAAAGTCCGGAAGCGGGTTTTGGCTGACTTTTTTCAGCGCCTTATAGACGACTTCCTTGACACTTTTATCAAGCTTGGATATATCTTCGTACACCTCTGTGAGGTAAATAATATCCCAATTACTCAATTTCGTCGTCCTCCGCCGCTTCGATTTCCTCCTCAGTGATGCCAGTCATTTCCAGCATTTTCTCCCAGGATATTGGCTTACTGCCGGAGCTCAGGCGCTTCACAGCCAGGGCGTAGTCCTCCGCGTCCTCAATGCGGTCAATGAGCGTCTCGTAATCCTCCGGGGACAGGAGCACGCACTCGGGCTCGTTGTGCTTTAAGACTATCTTAGGCCCCGTTTTCCTGACGGACTCAAATATATTCCCGGCCATCCCCTTGTTGAAGTCGGATATGGAAACAAAGCTTTTCATAGCGACAGTAACAGCGTCCATATTATCACCTCCAAATATATTATAGTATTTATCTATATCTTTGTCAATATAAATATAGATTATTCCCCCGCTCTCGTTATCTTCTTTATCCCCTTCTCCGCCTTACTGCGGGGGGTCATGATCTCGCGGCCACAGCCGAGGCAGCGGAGCTTGAAATCCGCGCCGATTCTCGTGACCTGCCACTGCGTGCTTCCGCAGGGGTGGGGCTTTTTCATGGTGACCACGTCGCCGACCTTAACGTCCATCGTTCTCCCCCTTTATGAGCTCCCAGTATTTTTTCGCCGCCTGCTCGGTCTTGTTATCGCCGTACTCGTAATATCTGGCGTCCTTTATGTTGTCCGGCAGATACTGCTGGCGCACCCAGTGGCCCGGGAAGTCGTGGGGGTAGAGATACCCCTGCTCCCGCTCAAAGCCCGCGCCGTCGGCGTGGACGTTCTGGAGCTCCCGGGGTATTGGCCCGGCCTTGCCGGCCTTCACGTCGGCGAAGGCCCGGTCGATGGCCATGACCACGGAATTGGACTTTGGCGCCGTGGCCAGGAGTATCACCGCCTGGGCGAGAGGCAGCTTCGCCTCCGGCATACCGAGCTGGAGTGCCGAGTCCACGCAGGCCTTGACTATTGCCGCGGCCTGGGGGTAGGCCATGCCGATGTCCTCGCTGGCCGAGCAAAGTATCCTTCTGCAGGCCCCCGCCATATCCCCGGCCTCCAGGGCCCGGGCGAGGTAGTGCAACGCTGCGTCCACGTCGGAGCCCCGGAGGGACTTCATGAGGGCGCTCACCGCGTCGAAGTGCTGGTCCCCGTCCCTATCGTAGCGGAGGCTGTTCTTCTGCGCGGCTATTTTCGCGTCGGCGAGGGTTATTTTCAGCTTTCCGTCCTCGCCTCTCGCCGCCGCGGTGAAGAGAAGCTCCACGGCGTTGACACTCTTTCTCACGTCCCCGCCGGAGGAGGCGGCGATGTGCTCCAAGACCCCCTCCTCCATGTCCGCCTCCCCAAAGCGCTCCGAGGCTATTTTCGACGCCCGCTTCACCGCCTGAAGGACGTCCCCGGCGGTCAGCTCCTTGAACTCAAATATGGTGGAGCGGCTGAGGACCGCGTTATAGACGTAAAAATACGGGTTTTCCGTAGTGGAGGCGATGAGGGTTATCTTTCCGTTCTCGATAAACTCCAGAAGGCTCTGCTGCTGCTTTTTGTTAAAGTACTGTATCTCGTCGAGATAAAGTAGCACCCCGTTTGGCACAAGGAAGGTGTCAAGCTCCGCTATTATGTCCTTTATGTCCTGCAAGGAAGCGGTGGTGGCGTTGAGGCGGCGAAGCTCCCGCTTTGTCTCCCGGGCGATTATATTGGCCACCGTGGTCTTGCCGGAGCCGGAGGGGCCGTAAAATATCATGTTCGGTATCTGCCCGGATTTGATTATCCGGCGCAGAAGCCCGTCCTCTCCCAATATGTGCTGTTGTCCGTAGACCTCGTCCAATGTCTGTGGGCGTATCTCGTCGGCCAGGGGTCTATACATGATATCTCACCTCACATGGGCTCTCCCGCTGGCGGGAGGTAGTATTCGCGCTTGAAATCCCCGATGCTCATGCCGTGGGCAAGCTCGTCTATAAGTATCATCGCCGCGGCCCGGGCGTCGCTCCCGGCCCGGTGGTGGTCAAGGGCTATGTCAAGATAGTCGCACAGCGTATCCAGCTTTTTGTTGGGCAGGAAGGGGTAACAGCGCCTCGCCATCTGGCAGGTGCAGGCGTAGGGCGCGGAGTGGCGCCAGAATATGCCGTAGTGCCCCAGACATTTTGCCAGCACGCCCATGTCGAAGGGGGCGTTGTGGGCGATGAGCACGCCGCCGTCAAATACGGGCCGGAGCTCCCGCCACACCTCCGGGAAGGTTGGGGCCTCCGCCGCCGCGGCGGGGGTTATGCCGGTGAGGGCTATGTTGAACCTGTCGAACCGGGCCTCCGGGTTAATGAGGGTGTCGTAGTCCCAGACTATATGCCCGTCCTCCACCACCGAAACGCCGATGGCGCTCATGCGGTCATTTTTGAAATTCGGCGTCTCCACGTCGAAGACCACAAATCTGTCCGTACCCCCACCCTCTCTCTTTTTCCGTCTTTTTTACATTATATCACCGTACACGCGCTGTTGCAAGTGGCCGGGAACAGTGTTATAATGTGAAAAAAAGCGAAAAAGGTCGTGAATAAATGGACAGAGCCACCTCTGACGAGATAGTCGCGAGACTTGAAAGGGAATACCCCTTAGCCGAGTGCACCTTGGATTACGACGACGCCTATCACCTCTTAGTCAGCGTGCGCCTTGCCGCCCAGTGCACCGACGAGCGTGTAAACCAAGTCACCCCCGCCCTATTTGAGCGCTACCCCACGGTACACGATATGGCCGAGGCGAATATCGAGGACGTGGAAAATTACATACGCTCCTGCGGCTTTTACCACGGGAAGGCCCGGGACATAGTGAACGCCGCCATAATGATCGAGGCTGAGTTTAGCGGAAGGGTCCCGGACAACATGGAGGACCTCTTGAGGCTCCCCGGGGTGGGGCGAAAAAGCGCCAATCTCATTTTGGGGGATGTATATAATATCCCGGGCTCCGTGGTGGTGGACACCCACTGCATACGGATAACGAACCTTTTGGGCTATGTGGACACGAAGGACCCGGCGAAAATCGAGCCCATCCTCCGGGCCATCCTCCCGCCGGAGAAGTCAAACGACTTTTGCCATCGCATGGTCCTCCACGGCCGCGCCGTCTGCGTGGCCCGCCGCCCCCAGTGCGAAAAATGCGTTCTCCGTGACCTGTGCCGCTACGCCGCCGGGGAGGGCTGATCTTCCCGCCGGAAAAGTAGCAAACATGCAAGGAGCTGTGAAAAACCCTCGGGACATTTCACAGCTCCTTTTACTGTTTTATTTGGTTATCGCCTTTGTTTATTGCAGATGAAGCTGTTGCTTCAGCGCGTCCTGAAGGACCTGGGAGAAGTTTACGTTCCTCTCCATCGCCGCCGCGTTGAGCCACGCCGGAAGGGTGATGGTGCGGGTCACGGAGCGGTTCACCTTCGCTAAACGTATGGATGGCATATAGACCCGAACCGTTGTGACCACGCCGCCGTCCTCCGGGTGGATATCCCGGTACGGCGTGGGCGCGGGTATCTCGTCCCCGTCCAGCTCCATGCCGAAAAGATGCACCCCCAGCGCCTCCGTAGCGTTTTTGAAGGCCTCATCCTCCGTTTTCCCACATGGACAGCACCCCGGCAGGTCCGGAAACTCGATGCTTATCCCGTCCTCGTCATAATAGAATATGGCGGGGTATGTGTAATAATCCCTTTTCATATTTACCTCCCGCATACATCAGTCAAAGCTGATTCCCGCCTGTTGTCCTATACTCTTTACCGTCCTTTTTGGAACGTCCTTCACCGGGTGGGTGACCGTCACCTTTCCCGGCTTTGTCGGGTGCTTGAATTGGTGGTGGTCCCCAACGCACGCGATCTCATACCACCCGTCTTCGGTAAGCGCCCTGATTATCTCTCTCGACGACCAGCTCTTCATCCCCTCGCCCCTCTATATAATTATAATATTAACACATATAAAAATATGTGTCAAGGAGGGGGAATAAATTTATTCTCCCTCCTTTGATGAACTCTATTCCCTTATTTATTCTCCATCACCCGGACAAGCACGGCCTTCTGGGCGTGGAGGCGGTTTTCGGCCTCGTCGAAGATGGAGGCGGCGTACTTCTCTATAACCTCGTCGGTTATCTCCTCGCCACGGTGGGCCGGCAGGCAGTGGAGGACGATGGCGTCGGGCTTCGCCACGGACATGAGCTCCATGTCAACGCAGTACCCGGCGAAGTCCCGGCGGCGCTTCTCCGCCTCCTCCTCCATACCCATGGAGGCCCACACGTCGGTGTAGACGGCGTCCGCGTCCCGGGCGGCCTCGTGGATGTCCTCGGTGATGGTCAGGTCCCCGTTCTCCTTGGCCCACTTTATGATGTCCGCGTCCGGGAGATACCCCTTGGGGCACCCGATGGCCACGCTCATGCCGGTCTTTATGCCGCCGACGATGAGGGAGCTTGCCATGTTGTTCCCGTCGCCGATGAAGGCAAGCTTCCGTCCCGCCAGAGTGCCCTTGTACTCCCTTATGGTCTG
>CANQUO010000074.1 GCA_947627085.1 uncultured Oscillospiraceae bacterium | reverse complement strand
GCCCGCAGGCGAAAAAAGCCCCTCCCTTTGGGAGGGGTGGCCGTAGGGGCCGGCAAGCAAAAAAGCCCCTCCCTCCGGGAGGGGTGGCCGCGTAACGCGCCGGCCAGGGTGGGCCGAATCCCCTCCCCTACGACCCACCCCCTACCCCCTCCCAGAGGGAGGGGCTAAAAGCGGGCGTGGGTCCGCAGACCTTTTCGCGACTTTTTTCTCTCGTTCCCCCTTGCCGGCAAAGGCTCTGCCTTTGCCGGCAAATTATTCAGCCGCCTTAAGTGCGGACGCCGGGTCTATCCGCGCGAGCCGGCCGAGCATCAGTAGGTCCACCGTCAGCGAGAACGCTATGGTCAGCGCCACGGACCAGAGGTAGCTTGCGGGCAGGACTCTGGGGACGAAGTGTATCATGTCAAGATCGATCCTCGTCACCACGTAGGCGTTGAGGGCAAGTCCCATGGGTATCCCCGCCGCCGCGCCCAATAGCGTCAGCAGTATGTTCTCCCTCAGCACATACATCGCCGTCTCCGCGTCGTAAAAGCCCAGCACCTTCACCGTGGCAATCTCACGGAGCCTCTCCTGGATATTTATGTTCGTCAGGTTATATATCACCACGAAGGCCAGCGCCGCGGCGCAGACGATGGTCAGGAGCACGATATATATAAGGCTGTCCATCATCCCGCCGATGCGGCTTATCATGTCCTCGCTTGAGGTGGCCGTCAGCACCCCGGACTGGGACAGTATGGCGGCCAGTCCCTCGCCCGCGACGGCGCCGGGGGCTTTTTTCACAAGGGCGAAGTTTATGTCCGGCTCCCCGCCGACGGCGGCCTTAAATGACCCCTCGGTGACGTAGACGCTGTTATATATGTAGTTATCATACACCCCGCAGACCGTGAGCTTGAGCGTCCCGCCGCTGTCGGGCCTCACCGTCACGCTCTCACCGGTTTTCAGCCCCAGCGCGTCGGCAAGGCCGGAGTTTACAAGTATCTCCCCGTCCTCCGGGACCCGGAGCTTTTTATTGCCCGAGTGGAAGTCCACAAGCTCCCCGATCTCAGCCGCCGCGTCGGCGGGCAGGACGTTCAGCTGTACCTCCTTCTCCGCCCGTCCCGCGCTGGCGGCGGCGGATTCCTGATTGAGGAATACGGTCCTCTCCGCAAACTCCGACACCCCGGCGAGGAATTTCTCCCGCTCCTTCGCGTCCAGCGAGCCCGAGAAGGTGACCGAGTAGTCGTAGAGGCTTATCTCCGTGAACTGATAGTCCACCACGTTGCGAATAGAGTCGTTGATGCCCATGCCCGTTATCATCAGGGCCGTGCACCCGGCGATGCCCAGTATCATCATGAGCACCCGGGACTTGTACCTGAATATGTTCCTGACCGTGACCTTCCAGAGAAAGCTCAGTCTGTTCCAGATGAACTTGACCCGCTCGAGCATCACCCGCTTGCCGGACTTGGGCGGCTTGGGCCTTATGATATTTGCCGGCACGTCCCGGAGCTCCCGCCCGCAGGTAAAAAGCGTCACCGCCATCATGGACGCCACGTAAAGGGAGAAGGTCACGGCCGACAGCGGCAGGTCGAACACGAAATTTATCCTGCCGGAGAAGGTGTACATTATGTTGTACGCCTTCCAGACAACCACGGGAATGAGCCATGAGCCAAGCAGTATCCCCGACGCGCCGCCGATGACCGTGGCGGCCCCGGCGTAAAAGAGGAATTTGCCCATCACCGCGTGGCGCGAGTAGCCCAGCGCCAGCAAAACCCCCAGCTGTGAGCGCTGTTCCTCCACCATTCTCGACACGGTGGTGAGGCATATGAGCGCCGCCACCAGGAAGAAGAACACCGGGAACACCGCCGATATGGCCTTCACGATGGACGTATCGTTCTCAAAGCACTCATATCCCAGATTTCCCCACCGGCCAAGTACGAAGGTCTCCGGCTCCTCAAGCTCCGCAAGGTCCGCTATCGCCTCGTCCAGCTCGTCCCTGGCATCCTGAAGCTCCTTTTCCGCGTCCGCAAACTCCTTATCCGCCTCGGCCCGGGCGTCCTCGTACTCCCGAAGGCCGTCCTCATACTCAGCCAAACCGTCGTTATATTCGCTCCGCGCGTCCTCAAGCTCCCTCTCGGCCCTTTCAAGCTCCGCCTGACCGTCATTATATTTCCGGACCCCGTCCTCGTACCGGGCCAGGCCGTCCTGATACTCCGCCAGGCCCTCGCTATACTGCCGCTCCGCGTCCTCAAGCTCCGCCTTCGCCTCGTCAAGCTGTGCCTGGGCGTCGGCCACAGAGGCGTTGAACTCCTCCGCCGCCTCATTGTATTTTTCCAGATTTTCGTTATACTCCCGCCAGCCGGCGCCTATCTCGGAGGACGCGGCGTCGAGCCTCGCCTTCGCGTTGTCCAGCTCCCGCCTTGAGCTCTCAAGCTGAGCGGTCCCGGCGGCTATCTCGGCCTCAAGGCCCGCCAGTATATCAGGGGTAACGCCGGGATTATTCTTAAACTGCTCATACTGGGCCCTTGCCTGCTCCAATTTGGCCAGTCCTTCCTCGTACTGCCTCTCGCCCTCCTGATATTGGGCCCGGCCCTCGGAATACTCGCTCTCCGCCGCGTCAAGCTGCTCTTTGGCCGCCTCCAGGTCCTGTCTTGCTGTGTCCAGCTGCGCCTGACCGTGGATGCGCTCGTCTATGAACTCATCCGAGGACCTATTATACTCCGCCCAGCCCTCGTCTATCCGCGTTCTCGACTCGTCAAGCTCCCTCTTCCCGTCGTCCAGCTCCCGTTTCGCGTCCTCAAGCTCACGGGCGCTGTCCCGAAGCTCACTTTTGCCGTCCTCCAGCTCACGCTGGCCGTCCTCTATCTCCTTGGCCCCGTCGTCCAGCTCCCGCTTCGCGTCCTCAAGCTCACGCTCCGCGTCCTCAAGCTCACGCTCCGCGTCGGCCCTCTCCGTTCTATATTCCTCAAGGGCGTCGGCGTACTCCCGCTCCCCGTCGTCTATCTCCGATCTGGCGTCGTCAAGTATCCTGTCAAATCTGGCCCGGGCCTGCTCTTCGGCCAGGTCCGTGACACCCGGCTCCAACTCCTCGGAGCGGCTGTCGTATTTTTCCGAGTACGCCCCCGGCATGTCGTGACAGCGTATGTATATCCCCGTGTAGTAGTCCGCGTCAAAGGCCTCCGGCAACACATAGCAGAAGGCCGCCACGGACCCGGAGCCCAGGTCCGTACTGCCCCGCTCGAAGTTGAGATACAAGGGCGAGTTGGCAAGCCCCGTAACCGTGAAGGTCCGCTCCCGGAAAAGCTCCGTTTTGTCCTCATCATTCGCCCCGCTCACGGTCACCTTGTCCCCGATCTTCAGTCCCGTCCAGCTGTCGCCCAAACACTCGTCCGGCGCCTCGGGAAGCCTGCCCTCAATGAGCACCGGTCTGTTTATATCCTCCGGCAGGGAGTGGAACATGTACACCAGGTCCACCCCTCCAACGGATACCAGCGCGTCCGTCTCAAAGGTCCCCTCCGCCTCCAAAACAAGGGGACTTTTCCTTATCTCCTCCAGGTCCTCCCGCTCATAGCCCAGGGTGTTCATAAGGGAGAAATCGTAAAACTTCGTGTCCGAGTAATATTCCCCCGCCGTGGCTATCATGGCGTCCCTCGACACCCTCAACCCCACGAAAAATCCGCTCCCCAGCACGATTATGGCCAAAATAGCCAAAAACCTCCCCGGCGAACGTAATATCTCCCTGTATGTGTTCTTGAATAACGGAGTCATACTTCCTCCAATCTTATGACGCTATCCATTTCCCCCGTCCCCAAAGCCCCTCCCTTTGGGAGGGCCAGAACCTCTCCTGCCGCTACGCGGCTGTCCTCCCCTTTAACAAGAGGAGGCTGACCGCCTGCGGGCGGGGACGGGGGCTCTAATCCCCCCTGCCCCCCCTTTTCCAAAAAGGGGGTAACGCACGAAACGCACCATGTAGCGCGCCCCGGTTAGAGGTCAAGTCTACCGACACCAGAGCTGTAAGCGGCCAAGCGGGTTAGACGTAGGGACAATTCGACAAAGGACGCGCGGATATGAACGGTACCCGCTACCCCCACGCGCAAAAGGCCTTTTCCCTCTTTGCTACTTTCTCCCTTTTGTGCCCAACAAAAGGGAGAAAGTAGACCCCTCGTCCGTTCGGACAAAACCCGATAAAAAGCCCAGCGGCTTCAAAGCCTACCACTCTATCTGCGCTATCGGCGTAGGCTCCTCATTCACCCGCGCCGACCTCACCGTCCCGGAATTTACCGTTACCACCCGGTCCGCCATAGCTGTCAGGGCCGAGTTGTGGGTTATGATGAGCACCGTCATCCCCGACTTGCGGCTGGTGCTCTCCAAGAGCTCCAATATCTGCTTGCCCGTGTTGTAGTCAAGGGCCCCGGTGGGCTCGTCGCACAAAAGAAGCTTCGGGTTTTTGGCCAGCGCCCTCGCGATGGCCACCCTTTGCTGTTCGCCGCCGGACAGCTGAGAGGGGAAGTTATTCAGCCTGTCCCCCAGCCCCACGGCCCTCAGTGTCTCGGCGGCGTCCAGGGGGTCTTGGCATATCTGGGCCGCCAGCTCCACGTTCTCCAGCGCCGTCAGGTTCTCGATGAGGTTATAGAACTGAAAGACGAACCCCACGTCCCTCCGGCGGTAGGTTATGAGCCTCTTTTTCGAGTAGGCGGATATGTCCTCCCCGTCCAGCGTTATCTTCCCCCCGGTCAGGGTGTCCATCCCGCCGAGTATGTTGAGGAGCGTGGTCTTTCCGGCCCCCGACGGCCCCACGATGACGCATATCTCCCCCTTCTCCACCTCAAAGGAGATATCCCTCAACGCCTCGATACTCACCTCGCCGGACCTGTATATCTTTTTCACATTCTCAAACTGTATGAACGCCATAGCTTATCCCTCATTTCTTCTTATTTGATTATAGCACATATTTCCCGGCTGGTGTTAATAAACGGTTAAAAAATCACTTGCAAAAGTTGGCTAAAGGGGATATTCTATTTACATACGAAAATAATAAAGGGAGGAACAGCTATGATCTTAACGATTGAACGGATATCGTCCCTGGCCATCGCGCTTCTGGCCTTCGCCGGCCTTTTCATGCAGGCCGGCTTCCACAAGGGGAAGTATTATCTGGGGACCTTCTCCTACTACACGAACCTTTCAAACCTCATCACCATGATCTACCAGGTGATGATCTTTGTGTCCGGGTTCGCCGCCGGGAGCTTCTACGGCGCGGTCACCGGGGCGGCCGTGCGCTTTTCACTGACGCTGATGATATGGGTCACCCACCTCATCTACCACTTCCTTCTTGTCCCCGACTTCAAAAAGCGCAAGGGCCCGGACTTTAATAGGGAGTGGCGCCAGTTTGAAAATCTTGACGTCCACTACGCGGTCCCCCTGCTGGCCCTTTTGCAGTGGCTTGTCTGCGCGGACAAGAACGTGCCCTTATGGGCCACGGCGGCATGGCTCCTCATACCCCTTGCGTATCTTGCCTTTGCCATGATACGCGGCTGGATTCTCGGCCCCAACCCCAAAAGCGGCGTATACCGCTATCCCTACACCTTTATGGACCTTGACGAGCAGGGCATAAAAAACTGGACCCGCAACATCCTTATGGCCTTCGCCTTCTACGTTGTGCTGGGCCTTGTGCTCTACGGCGTCAGCTGGATATTCAGAATCATATGAAAAAGATCGGCGTAACCTGGCAGTCCCTCCTCTACATCTTAGTGGGCAACTTAGGCCTCGCGCTGGCGATGGACTGCTTTTTCACCCCCAACGAGATAGCCGCCGGGGGCTTTGGCGGCGTGGGAATAATTATAAACTCCCTCATCCCCCAAATAAGCGTGGGCACGGTGATCTTCGTCATATCCGTCCCCGTGTTCATCTGGTCCTATTTTGTCCAGGGCTTGAGCTACACCCTGTCGGCGCTTTTAAGCACCGCGGCCTTCTCTGTCCTCTCCGACACTTTGAGCTTTCTTCCCTGCCTCACCCAGAACAAGATGCTGGCATCCATATGCGGCGGCGCCCTCTACGGCGTTGCCGGGGCCGTGCTTGTTCGGGGATACGTGGCCGGGAGCGGCACGGACCTGCTCGCCCGGCTCATCGTCACGAAGCTTCGCCACCTGAGCCTTGGCACCTCACTGCTCATATGCGACATAGCCGTGGTGGCCGCCTCGGTGGTCGCCTTCGGGGATATCGAGTCCGGCATCTACGCCGGCGGCGCCATCGTGGTGTGCTCCTACACCATGGACAAGGTCATCCACGGCTTCAACAAGGCCGTGGTGTTCCAGATAATCACCCCCGACGAAAAAAGCAGCGACACCCTGGCCGGCATAATCATGGAAAAGCTGGACCGGGGCGTCACCCTCATACCCGCCGTGGGCATGTACCAGCGCTCCCAGCGCAACATGCTCATGGTCGCCGTGTCCCCCAAGCAGATATACGAGGTCAAGGACCTCATCCATCTTTACGCCCCCGGCTCCTTCGTGGTCATGCTCCACGCCAACGAGGTCATGGGCGAGGGCTTCAAGGGCCTTGACGTCACCGTCCCCGTAAAGGACATAAGCGACGATCAGCGCATATAACTATTATAAAAAGGCGGGTTCTCCCGCCTTTTATTCCAAATCTCACGAAGGGTCGTGGTCTCATGACGGCGGTATTATATATCCTCCTCGCCCTGGCGGCTTTGTTCCTGCTTTTGGAATTTATTCTGTATCTGGCGGCTTTCCAGGGCAAGACAGCGGCGGATTTTACGAAGAAAAATTTCAAGATGAAGCCGGAGCTCCGAAAATATGGGGACGAGATATTGAGGGGCGTGCGCTACTGCAACGAGACACCTTGCGAGCGTGTGACCATCAAGTCCCGGGACGGCCTTCGCCTCTCCGGCAGATTCTACGACGCCCCCGACCGCCGGGGCATCGTCATAATGTGCCACGGCTACCGCTCATTGGCGGAGAACGACTTCTCCTGCTCCTCGGAGTACATACATAACCTGGGCTACGCCATGCTCCTCATCGATGAGCGGGCCCACGGCAAAAGCGCCGGCATGGTCATAACCTTCGGCATCCATGAGCGCTGGGACGTCGTCGAGTGGGCAAAATACGTCTCCTCCCGTTTCCCCGGGGAGCCAATTATATTGGAGGGCCTCTCCATGGGCGCCTCCACCGTCATAATGGCCGCCGGGGAGGAGCTCCCGCAGAGCGTGGTGGGCGTGATGGCCGACTGCGGCTACACCTCCCCCGCCGAGATAATCTACCACGTCATAAAGGACACCTTCCGCTTCCCCGTGTCCGTTTTCTACCCCCTCACCCGCCTTGCCGGCATCATCTTCGGCGGCTTCGACATCGAGTCCTGCTCCGCCACCGATGCCGCGAAGCGCGCCCGTCTCCCCGCCCTCTTCATCCACGGCGAGGCCGACGACTTCGTCCCCTGCACCATGGGCCGGGCAAATTATGAGGCCTGGGCCGGTCCCAAGACCCTCCTCACCGTCCCCGCCGCCGGCCACGGCGTCAGCTACCTCATCGACACCCCCCGATGCCGCTCCGCCATCCAAACCTTCCTCGATTCCCTCCCACAAAGCCTAAGTAAATAGTCCCGCAAAAGGTTGCGCCTTACGCCGCTAATTTAAAAAAGGGAGGGTTTAGAACCCTCCCCTACGTCTTTTATGGAAGATTCCCCGTCCATTTGTAGGGGCGGGTTCCAAACCCGC
Source organism: uncultured Oscillospiraceae bacterium (assembly GCA_947627085.1). Lineage (GTDB taxonomy): Bacteria > Bacillota > Clostridia > Oscillospirales > Oscillospiraceae > RUG626. The sequence continues at coordinate 1,916 of CANQUO010000074.1, read as the reverse complement.
CCGTCTCTCCTCCCGCCCGCAGGCGAAAATTAAATCGCTGCCCTCCGGGCCGTTGCCTAATTCCCCAGCCTTTCCCGCAGGGCGGGGAAGGTGCCGCCTCAGCGGCGGATGAGGTGAGAAACCATCGATTTTTGTCGGCACCGCCAACAACGCACCAACGTAGGGGCCGATGCCCACATCGGCCCGACGCACCAATTTAACAGACGTCTAAAATCGACGGACAATATGAGGGCACGTTCCAACGGGGCGTTGCAATACCGGAACACGGGCCGATGTGGGCATCGGCCCCTACGGAAGCGTCTTTGTGAGTGCGGAGGAAGCTTCCGTCACCAACCCCCTCCCCCGCATTTTCCCCCCTCCCTCCGAATAAGCTCTACCAAACCATATTCGGAGGCTCAAATGTACCGTCTGCTCACCCTCTCTGCCTGTCTCTGGGGCCCGGCGACAGCCGCCACCCTGGCGATATGCTCGCTCTATATCTCCTGTCGTATCCGTTTTGTCCAGCTCCGCCGCCTCCCCTATGCCCTTTTCGGCACCCTCCGCCGCCTTACCTCACACCGCGATACCAGCGGCGTCTCCCCCTTTGAAGCGCTGTGCACGGCTATCGCCGGCACCGTGGGCACGGGCAACATCGCCGGCGTGGCGGCGGCCATCAGCATGGGCGGCCCGGGGGCCGTATTCTGGATGTGGGTCTCGGCCTTCCTCGGCATGGGCCTTAAATACGCCGAGGTCTCCCTGGCCGTCCGCTTCAGGCGCCGCTCCGGAAACGAGTACGTGGGCGGCCCCATGTATTACATAAAAGACGGCCTGGGACCCGGCTTTCGCCCCATGGCCGTGTTCTTTGCCCTGTCGGGAGCGGCCGCCTCCTTCGGCCTTGGCAACCTCCTGCAGTTAGGAAGCGTCCTGACGCTCCTGCCCTCCATGCCCGTTCCACCCTTGGTCTTAGGCGCGCTGGCGGCCATACCCGTCTATCTTGCCTGCCGGGGCGGAGCCTCGGGCCGCGGCCGGGTTTTATCATACGTGGTCCCGGTGATGGCCGGGGTATACATCCTGGCGTGCCTGGGTGTGATCTGCGCCAATCTCCCCGCCCTGCCCGGAGCCGTATCGTCCATATTCCACGGCGCACTCTCCCGGGAGGCCCTCCTCGGCGGAGCCGCCGGGTCCGCCCTGTCCTGGGGCCTCCGCCGGGGGCTCTTCTCCAGCGAGGCCGGCCTGGGTTCCTCCCCCATCGCCCACGCCTCCCAGTCCTCCCCCTCCTCCGACCCGGGCCTCATGGGCATTTTTGAGGTCTTTACGGACACCGTCCTCATCTGCACCCTCACCGCCCTCACCATCCTCACCTCCGGCGTGCCTGTCCCCTCCGGCGCCGCCGCCGGCGCGGGCCCGGTACTCGCGGCCCTGGCCACTCTCTACGGTAAACGCCTGTCGGGCATATTGCTCACTGTCTCCATGTGCCTCTTCGCCTTCTCCAGCACCGTCAGTTGGTCCCTGTACGGCGAGAGATGTCTTGAATTTCTCCTCCCCTCCCGCCCAAAGCTCCCCCTCCACGCCTATCGCGCCGCCTTCGCCCTCACGACCCTCCTCACCCCCCTCTTCCCCTTCCCCGCCGCCCTGGCCCTCTCCGATACCGCCTCCTTCTTCATGCTCGCCACCAACCTCCTGGCCCTGATGCTGCTAAGCAAAAAAGTCATCGAAAAATAAAATCGCGGACACCCAAGCGTCCGCTCCTCATTCCCCCGCGTCCCCACCCCCTTTTGGGAAAAGGGGGGGCAGGGGGGATTAGAGCCCCATCCCACAAAAGGTTGCGCCTTACGGCGCTTATTTAAAAACGGGAGGGTTTAGAACCCTCCCCTACGAAAAACACGGGGGCACCACCTGTTAACACCGTAGGGGCGGGTCCCAGACCCGCCCGTCCC
>CANQUO010000073.1 GCA_947627085.1 uncultured Oscillospiraceae bacterium | reverse complement strand
GAGGCGCGCCGGGGGTGTACTCCTCCCGTTACTGCGGTACGGACTCCTACGCCGATACCTGCAGGAAGATAATAAACATAGTAAACTGCTCCGACGACCGGGGGGCCCGGTTCCGCTCAGCCGTGGTGTGCTGTTTTCCCAACGGCGACGAGATAGTCTGCGAGGGGACAGTGGAGGGCACTGTCGGCCGGGAGCTTGAGGGGGAGAACGGCTTCGGGTACGATCCACTGTTCGTGCCCGAGGGGTATTCACACTCAATGGCGTGCCTGACGGACGAGGAGAAAAACGCCATATCCCACCGGGGGAGGGCCTTCAGGCAATTTGCCAGGGAGCTTGCCGCGTATATGGAGAAAAATAAGATTTACGATACCGAGGAGCGAGACGATGCTGACAAGTAAGGAAAGAGCGAAGCTGAGGGGCCTTGCCAATTCGCTGGAGCCCGTTATAATAGTGGGAAAGGGCGCGGTCACCGAGAATGTCATTCAGGAGACCCGCAACGCCCTCAATACCCGTGAGCTCATAAAGGGCCGGGTGCTGGAATCGGCCATGCTGACGGCCCGGGAGGTCTGCGACGAGCTTTGCGACCGTGTGAACGCCGAGGGCGTACAGGCCATAGGCTCGAAGTTCGTTATCTATAAGAGAAACGACGACCTTCCCGAGGAGAAGCGCATAAGGCTGTGACCTTATAAAGGAAACATATTTTTAAAAGAGGAAGCTTATGAAGATCGGTATTTTCGGCGGTACCTTCAATCCGCCACACATAGGCCACGTCCGCGCGGCCCGGGAGTCAATAAGACTTTTGGACCTTGACAGGCTCCTTGTGATTCCCGACGCCCAGCCGCCCCACAAGGCCGTGGCCGGGGGCTCCCCGGATGCCAAAACGAGGCTTGAGCTTACGCGCCTTGCCTTTTCGGACGTAAAGCGCGCCCACGTGTCCGACATGGAGATAAAGCGCGGCGGGCGGAGCTACACCGTGGACACTGTTCGAAGGGTCAGGGAGAAGTACCCGGAGGCGAAGCTGTGGCTGCTGATGGGCACGGACATGCTGTTGTGCTTTGAGGAGTGGCGGGAGTTTAAGGCCATACTCTCAATGGTCTCCCTCGCCGTATTCGCAAGGGCGGACGGGGAGGATGAGACCATAAAGCGCGCCGCCCGGGCGCTGGAGGAGAAGTACGGCGCCACCGTGCGCTTTGTGGAGACCGAGGAGCTGGAGATCTCATCCACCGGTATCCGCGCCGAGCTTCCTAAGCGGGGCGGCAGGGAGCTTTTGCCCGACAGTGTATACTCGGCAATAATAAAGGACAGGCTCTATGGGGCAAAGCCGGATTTCGCGTGGCTGCGGGAGAAGGCATACGCCATGCTGGAGCCCAAGAGGGTGGCCCACGTGGCCGGGTGCGAGCAGGAGGCCGTGCGCCTTGCCCGGCGCTGGGGCGCGGACGAGGACAAGGCCCGGGAGGCCGGTATCCTCCACGACATAACAAAAAAAGAGAAATTGGATGAACAGTTGCGTCTTTGCGAAAAATATGGTATTATCCTTGATGAGATGGAGCGGCATGAGGGAAAGCTCCTCCACTCCAAAACCGGCGCGGGGATAGCCAAATATGAGTTTGGCTGTGACGATGAGGTCTACGGGGCCATCTACTGGCACACCACCGGCAAGGAGGACATGGGATTACTTGAGAAGGTCATATATATGGCCGACTATATCGAGCCCAACAGGGACTTTGAGGGCGTGGAGGAGTTGCGACGACTGGCCTACGAGGACCTGGACAGGGCTCTTGAGATGGGATTTAAGATGAGCATAGACGATATGGAAAGCCGGGGCATAGTGCCCCACGCGAGGACATTGGGGGCCCTCCGCTATATCACGAAAGGATCGGAAAAATGAAACTCTTCGGCTCAAGCAGGAGCTCAAAGCACACATCGGGACACTCGCCGGCAAACCACGGACACGCCCAGGGGCGGGATACGGCGCGCTCCGGGTCCCGCCCGGCAAAGAGGAAAAAGAGCGGCGCCAGGACAGCCATAACGGTGATAGCCGTAATACTGGCCATACTGGCGGTGCTGGCATTGGCGGCGGCAATATACGTCAAGACCCAGGTAAAGCCGCCCGAGGTCACGAAAAAGCCCAACGTACCCACAAGGCCGAGCGTACCGGTATCGTCAACGGCCACGGACCCATTCGGCTCCGACGGGGCCGGGTCGCCCACGGACGCCACCGACGACCCCAACGCCCCGGAGAATACCCACGGCAGGGTCGAGGGCGTGTATACGTTCCTGGTGGTGGCCAAGGACAAGGTGGGCGCCAACACCGACGGCATAATGGTGGCCAAATTCGACAGCAACAAATATACCCTTGACGTGGTGAGCATACCTAGGGATACCCTTGTGAACGTCACCACCAGGAATAAGAAGGTCAACGCCCTCTATGCCAACGGCAAGGAGCAGGGCCTTATGGCGGGCATCGCGGACCTCATGGGCTACGAGCCGGACTTCTACTGCCTCATGACGCTCAGCGCCATAGAGAAGGTGGTCGACGCCATCGGCGGGGTGAAGTACAACGTGCCGCAGAACATGGACTACGACGATCCGGCCCAGAACCTGCACATACACTTCAAAAAGGGTACGCAGACCCTGAACGGAAAGCAGGCCGTGGAGTATATGCGCTTCCGCAAGGGCTACGCCGACCAGGACCTGGGGCGGATAGAGGCACAGCACAGCTTTTTGGGCACCATGGCGAGCCAGATATTGGCCAACAGGTCCCAGATACCCGTCTCCACCCTCATAAGCATCGTGCTCAACGACGTAAGCACGAGCCTTGACTCCGGGGAGTGCGCCTGGTTTGCCAAGGAGCTTCTGAAGATGGACTCGGAGAACGTCAACTTCCACACAATGCCCGGTGAGTGGTACGGGAGCGTGAAGGGGAGCGGCTATCAGGTCACCAAGGTCAGCGAGTGGATAGAGCTCGTAAACGAGTATCTCAACCCATTTGACAAGGACCTTGCCGAGAGGAATTTCGACATCCTCTCCGTAAACTCCCAAAGCAAGCTCTACGCCACCAGCGGATATATCCGGGAGGACTCCTGGAGGAGCAACCCGTCCATAAAGTCAAGCGGCGGCAGCAGCGGCACCACCACGAAGCCCACCACGCCGTCCACAAAGCCGACCACACCGTCCACAAAGCCCACCACCCCCGCGACGGAGCCCACGGACTCGACAAAGCCCTCCGGCGCCACAGGACCCACGGACGCCACGAGGCCCGCGGATACCACGGAGCCCACGGGCTCAACCGAGCCCACGGACGCCACGGACCCGGCCGGCCCCTCGGTATCGACCGAGCCCACGGACGACACGAGCCCCACGGAGCCGGAGCCCACTGCCACCGAGCCTCCCGAGGAGACCGAGCCCCAGAATACCGAACCCCGGGATACAGAGCCGGAGCTGGGGGATGAGGAAATGGGCGATGAAAACGAGGTCATGCCCCAGGGCTGAGGATACACATAACACTTCTTTTATTACTTAAAAGGGAGGTATAAATATGCTTACACCAAAAGAGATGTGCGACATCGCGGTAAAGACCCTGGACGCCAAGAAGGCGGAGAACATCAAGGTGCTGGAGACACGTGAGGTCACGGTCTTGGCCGACTACTTCGTCATCTGCACCGCCGGGAACATCACACACATCAAGACCCTCGCAGACGAGGTGGACAAGGCCCTCTCCGACCAGGGCGAGGCGCCGCTCCGCACCGAGGGCTACCACGGGGGCGGCTGGATACTTGTGGACTTCGGGTGCCTGGTGGTCCACATATTCACCGACGAGACGAGAAAATTCTATAACCTTGAGCATCTTTGGAGCGACGCCACCCAGGTGGACGTCAGCGACCTTATCACAAAGTAATTTTTGCCCGGAGACGGGCACAGGAGACAGTCATGAAATACGAGTTTGCAAAAATAGAGAAAAAATGGCAGGACATCTGGGAGCGGGAGAAGCCCTTCCGTGCCGAGACAGGCTCCGACAAGCCCAAATTCTACGGGCTCATCGAGTTTCCCTACCCCTCGGGGCAGGGACTCCACGTGGGACATCCCCGGCCCTTTACCGCCATGGACATCGTCACACGCAAAAAGCGCATGGAGGGCTACAACGTCCTTTTCCCCATCGGCTTTGACGCCTTCGGCCTGCCCACGGAAAACTACGCCATCAAAAACCACGTCCATCCCGCCCAGGTGACGAAGCAGAACATCGCCAACTTCACAAGACAATTGAAGATGCTGGGCTACGGCTTTGACTGGGACCGGGTGGTGGACACCACGGACCCGGAGTATTACAAGTGGACCCAGTGGATATTCCTTCAGCTTTATAAGCACGGCCTTGCCTACAAGACCACAATGCCCGTGAACTGGTGCACCTCCTGCAAATGCGTGCTGGCCAACGAGGAGGTGGTTGAGGGCGTCTGCGAGCGTTGCGGCGCGCCCGTCATCCGAAAGGAAAAGAGCCAGTGGATGCTGAAGATCACCGAGTATGCCCAGAGGCTCATCGACGACCTGGACGACGTGGACTTCATCGAGCGGGTCAAGACCCAGCAGAGAAACTGGATAGGCCGCTCCACCGGCGCGGAGGTCACCTTCAAGGCCACCACCGGGGACGACATAGTCGTGTTCACCACCCGGCCCGACACCCTCTTCGGCGCCACCTACATGGTGCTCTCCCCGGAGCACGCCCTTTTGAAAAAGTGGGCCCCGCTTATCGCCAATCTTGACGAGGTTGCCGCCTACCAGCGGGCCGCCGCGTCGAAGTCCGACATGGAGCGCACGGAGCTCAATAAGGAAAAGACCGGCGTGAAGCTTGACGGCGTGGCCGCGGTGAACCCGGTGAACGGGCGGGTCATACCCATATTCATATCCGACTACGTCCTGGCCACCTACGGCACCGGGGCCATTATGGCCGTCCCGGCCCACGACGACCGTGACTGGGAGTTTGCCAAAAAATTCGGCTGTGAGATAATCGAGGTGGTCTCCGGCGGGGAGGATGTGCAAAAGGCGGCCTTCACCGCAAAAGACGACACCGGAATAATGGTCAACTCCGAGTTTTTGAACGGCCTCACCGTCAAGGACGCCATACCCGTCATAACAAAGTGGCTTGAGGAGCAGGGGATAGGCAAGGCGAAGGTCAACTTCAAGCTCCGCGACTGGGTGTTCTCACGCCAGCGCTACTGGGGCGAGCCTATCCCCATGGTCTGGTGCGACAAGTGCGGCTGGGTGCCGCTCCCGGAGTCCGAGCTGCCGCTTAAGCTCCCTGAGGTGGACAGCTACGAGCCCACCGACGACGGCGAGAGCCCGCTTTCAAAGATGACCGACTGGGTCAACACCACCTGCCCCCACTGCGGTGGACCGGCGAGGCGCGAGACGGACACCATGCCCCAGTGGGCCGGGTCCAGCTGGTATTTTCTCCGTTATATGGACCCCCACAATCCGGACGCTCTGGCCTCAAAGGAGGCGCTGGAGTACTGGTCGCCGGTGGACTGGTATAACGGCGGCATGGAGCACACCACGCTCCACCTTCTCTATTCGCGCTTCTGGCACAAGTTCCTCTACGATATCGGAGTTGTTCCCACGAAGGAGCCCTACGCCAAGCGCACCAGCCACGGCATGATCCTGGGCGAGGGCGGGGAGAAGATGTCCAAGTCCCGGGGCAACGTGGTCAATCCCGACGACGTGGTGAAGAGCTACGGCGCCGATACCCTGCGGCTCTACATCATGTTCATCGGCGACTTTGAGCAGGCTGCCGCTTGGAGCGACAGCGCCGTCAAGGGCTGTAAGCGTTTCCTGGACCGCATCTGGAACCTGGCGGAGAATAGAATAGCGGGGCCGGATACCTGCTCCCACGCCAACGAGGCCGCCGTCCACCGGACGATAAAGAAGGTCGGCGAGGACATCGAGGCCATGAAGTTCAACACCGCCATCGCCGCCATGATGGGCCTTGTGAACGCCTTCTATGAAAACGCCCCCTCCCGTGGGGACATGAAGGCCCTCTTACAGCTCCTCTCGCCCTTCGCGCCCCACATCGCCGAGGAGCTTTGGCAGATACAGGGCTTCGAGGGGTACGCGTCAACGAGCGCGTGGCCCAAATACGACGAGAGCAAGATGGTCGAGAGCGAAAAGGAGATAGCCGTCCAGGTAAACGGCAAGCTCCGTTGCACCGCCGTGGTGCCCGTGGACGCCGAGGACGAGACGGTCCTTGATATCGTCAAGTCCCAGGAGAAGATAGAAAGGGCTCTTGAGGGCATGGAGATAGTCAAAACCATCGTCATAAAGAACAAGCTTGTTAACCTTATACTGCGTCCCGCAAAATAAAACGCAAAATCTTATTGACAATCGGCACCGAAGTTATTATAATAATCAGTGCTGTTAAAGCATGACCCGTTGGGTAAAAAAAGCAAAACGCTCACGCGTATGTCGGAGGGAGGGGAAATAGATGTCAGAAGTCCATGTGAAGGAAAACGAGTCTTTGGACAGCGCGCTGAAGAGATTCAAGCGTAACTGCGCCAAGGCGGGCGTCCTCGCCGACCTCCGCAAGAAGGAGTATTATCAGAGTCCTTCCGTAAAGCGCCGTAAAAAGTCTGAGGCGGCTCGCAAGAACAGGAACAAGCGTTACTATTAAGAGATATTCAATCCGGCTTTCAAAGCCGGATTGAATTTTAGACCACTGTTTTTACTTTTTAACGAGGTGAAAATTATGCCGAAAAAGTATGAGATAGTCAGAAAAAAAGTCCTGACCCCCGACATAACAAGTATTTCCGTCTACGCCCCGCTTATCGCCAAAAAGGCCCGGGCCGGCCAGTTCATCATTTTGAGGGCCTCGGAGGACGGCGAGCGCATACCCCTGACCGTATCCTCTACCGACGGCGACCTGGTCACGGTGGTATACCAGAAGGTGGGAGACTCCACCATGACCCTGGACGAGATACCCGAGGGCGGCCAGCTTCAGGACTTTGTGGGTCCCCTTGGGGAGCCCACGCCCATCGAGGGCGTAAAGCGCGCCGCCGTTGTGGGCGGCGGACTGGGGTGCGCCATAGCGTTGCCGGTGGCAAAGGCCCTTCACGACGCGGGAGCCCGGGTAGACCTCATCGGGGGCTTTCGGACGAAGGATATAGTGATTTTGGAGGAGGAGATGGGCGGAGCCTCGGATAACCTCTATATCTGCACCGACGACGGCTCCTACGGCTACGCCGGGTTCACCACCGGGAAGCTTGAGGAGCTACTTAATAACGGCGAAAAATACGACCGGGTCTACGCCATCGGGCCCTTAGTCATGATGAAATTCGTCTGCCGTGTGACGAAAAAATTCGATATCCCCACCACCGTCAGCATGAACCCCATCATGATAGACGGCACGGGCATGTGCGGCTGCTGCCGTGTCACCGTGGACGGACAGGTGAAGTTCGCCTGCGTGGACGGGCCGGACTTTGACGGGCACAAGATAGACTTTGACGAGACCATCGCCAGGGCCGCAACCTATAAGGAATTTGAACAGCGCCGCAGGGCGGAGCACAAATGCAGATTGGAGGGTATGAGCAATGGCTGACATGTCCCCTGAAAAGACGAAAATGCCGGAGCAGGAGCCGGAGGTAAGGAACAAAAACTTCCTGGAGGTGGCAAAGGGCTACACCCCGGAGCTGGCCCGGAGAGAAGCGAACAGGTGCCTTGGGTGCAAAAATCCCCGGTGTGTGGAGGGCTGCCCCGTCAGCGTGCCCATCCCCGAGTTTATAGGACACATACAAAAGGGCGATATGGAGGGGGCGTACAAAGCCCTGTCCAGGGCCAATGCCCTGCCCGCCGTCTGCGGCCGGGTATGCCCCCAGGAGAACCAGTGCGAGGGCAAATGCGTCCGTGGCATAAAGGGCGAGAGCGTGGGCATCGGCCGCCTCGAGCGCTTCGTGGCCGACTGGGCATTGGAAAACAACGTGGCGAATACGGACAAGGAGCCCGACAACGGCCACCGCGTGGCGGTGATAGGCTCCGGCCCCGCGGGGCTCACCTGCGCCGGGGAGCTTGCGAAAAAGGGTTATCAGGTGACGGTGTTCGAGGCCTTCCACGTGGCCGGCGGAGTTCTGAGCTACGGCATACCGGAGTTCCGGCTTCCCAAGTCCATCGTGGAAAAGGAGGTGGGCAAGCTCCGCGACCTCGGCGTGGATATCCGGCTCAACATGGTCATCGGCAAGGTCCTCTCCATCGACGAGCTTTTTGAGATGGGCTATGAGGCTGTGTTCATCGGCTCCGGCGCGGGACTTCCCCAGTTTATGAAGATACCCGGCGAGAGTCTGGTGGGCGTATTCTCGGCAAACGAGTACCTGACGAGGATAAACCTCATGAAGGCATATAAGCCCGACAGCCCCACGCCCATATTTGAGAGCAAAAAGGTCGCCGTCCTCGGCGGCGGCAACGTGGCCATGGACGCGGCCCGGTGCGCCAAGAGGATGGGCGCGGACGTGCACATCGTATACCGGCGGGGCGAGGCGGAGCTCCCCGCCAGGGCCGAGGAGGTCCACCACGCAAAGGAGGAGGGCATACACTTTGACCTTCTCTGCAACCCCGTGATGATAGAGGGGGACGAGCAGGGGAGAGTCCGTTCCATGAAGGTCATACGCATGGAGCTTGGCGAGCCCGACGCCTCCGGAAGGCGCAGACCCATACCAATAGAGGGGAGCGAATTTGAGATGGAGGTGGACACGGTTATCGTGGCCATCGGCACCTCGCCAAATCCACTCATCCGCTCCACCACCCCGGGGCTCGATGCCAACAGGTGGGGTTGCATAACCACGGGGGAGGACGGCTCCACCTCCCGTGAGGGCGTGTTCGCCGGCGGCGACGCCTCCACCGGCGCGGCCACGGTGATACTCGCCATGGGCGCCGGAAAAACGGCGGCGAAGTCGATAGACGAATATCTCAAAAATAAGTAAAAAAGAGAGAAAAAAGCGCGCGCTCAGGAACAAAACCGAATTATTTTTTACCCCGTCACGGCGTATTTTTGACCGTGACGGGGTATTTTTTTGAAAAAGTTTTGAAAAGGTGTTGACAGCCACTTATTACAGTGCTATTATAACTGTACTAACACAGCTAATACAGTTGGTACAGCTTTTCGGGAGGTGAGGCAATGCTCCAACTAAATTACAGGGACGCCCGGCCCATATATGAGCAGGTGAAGGACGGCCTCCGGCGGCTCATCATCACCGGGGCCATAAAGGCCGGGGACAGATTGCCGTCGGTGCGGGCCCTGTCCGGCTCTCTGGCCATCAACCCCAACACCATCCAGCGCGCCTATGAGGCGCTGGAGGCCGAGGGCTACGCCTACACGGTGGCGGGCAAGGGCAGCTTCGCGGCGGTGCCGGAGGACGTGAGCGACGGACGGCGCGAGGAGCTTTTGGAGAAGCTCAAATCGGCGGCCCAAGAGCTTCGGTACCTTGGCGTCACCACGGAGGAGATATGCGATATCCTTAAAAAAGAGGAGGATGAGAAATGATAGAGGTAAAGAACGTGGTCAAGAGCTTTGACGGCTTTCACGCGTTGAACGGCCTTACCATGACGGTGCCCAAGGGGGCCATATACGGCCTTGTGGGGCCCAACGG
>CANQUO010000072.1 GCA_947627085.1 uncultured Oscillospiraceae bacterium | reverse complement strand
AGCCGGGGTTCGCGATGGCCGCCGTGCCCCCCTGGAGCAGGTGGGCCAGCAGGCCCAGCAGGTACTCCACCCCCGCCCCCACGACTATCTGCTCCGCTCCGCACATAACGCCCCTGTAAGAGCGCAGATACCCGGCCAGGGCCTCCCGAAGCTCCGGGTCCCCCTGTCGGTGGCCGTGGTTTAAAAGCTCCGGGCTTGCGTACAGAAGCTCCTTTTGTATCCTGCCCCAAGTGCGAAATGGAAAGAGCGTGGTGTCCACGCCGCCGGTGGTGAGGTCGAAGGGCGCGGGAGTTTCCGTCTTACTCTCCACCGCAGTCTGTGAAGGCGCGGGAATCTCCCGGACATGGAACGTGTCCGTCACCTCCTGGACGAAAAAGCCGCTTCGCTCCCTCGCCTCCAGATACCCCTCCGCCACGAGCATCTGATATGCCGTGTCCACCGTATTCACCGCCACCGAAAGCTCCGCGGCCAGGGAGCGCTTCCCCGGCATCCTCTCCCCCGCCCGGAGGGACCCTGAGCGTATCTGCCGGACCAGATTGTCATATATCTGCTCATACAGCGGCGTCCCGGAACCGGGGTCAAGGCCAAATGTCAAGTCTACCATGGTGCGCCTCCAACTGATACCATAAAAAATTTATGTTCTGGGTATTTTAGAGGTATCAGATAGGAGTATAATAGCACCATCGACCCCGCAAGTCAAGGCCGGGGTCCGGAAGGAGACAAAAATGGAAAAGAAAAAGTTTTTCAGCATCCGCAACATAACGCTCACCGGCGTGCTGGCCGCGGCCATATTCGTGCTCACCAAATTCGTGAGTATCCCCATCCCCAGCCCCCTGGGCAACACGGCCCTGTCCGTGGGCAACGCCATGTGTTTTCTGGCGGCAATGCTCTTCGACCCCCTGACCGGCGCTCTGGCGGCGGGCATCGGCAACGCGCTGGTGGACCTTATCAGTCCCGCCTGGGCCGCCGATTTCTGGATGACCTTCATAAATAAGTTCCTCATGACCTTCGTATGCGGCATAATAATGCACAAGACGCCCATAAAGCCCGAAAATCTGCGCACCTGGATATCCGGCCTCGGCGGGGCGCTGACCTACTGCGTACTGTACGTTGCGAAAAATATCCTCTCCGGCGCTCTGGTCAAGGGCTTCACCTGGCAGGTGGCCGTCGTTGAGACCCTGAGCGTCAAGCTCCCGGTGACCCTGGCAAACGGCGTCATCGCCACCGTCTGCGCCGCCCTCCTCTACCCCGCCCTCAAAATCCCCCTCAAAAAAGCCCATATTCTTGACTGATTTTTCTTCGTACATAGCAAAAGAGCCCCCGAAAAGGAGGCTCTTTTATTATTTTCGGATATTTTTTAAGGATTCATGACCGTCCCGGTGAAGATGGGCAGACCCGAGCTTATGACGGAGAAAAGGAAGGGGCGGTCGAAGGTGAGGTCCATCTGCTCCTCCGGGGGTGGCTCGGCGCCGGCGACGGGCATCACCGTGTAGGCCGCGGCCACACAGCCCTCCTCGTCCACCGTGACTCTCGCCCCGTGAAGGACGTTGGAGACCCAGACGTCGCCGCTCTCCCCCGCTCCGGGCACCAGGGAGGAGAAGTCCGCCACTCCTGGGGTAAAGGCGTCGGTCACGCCGAGCCTTTCGAGCGCCCCCACAAGGTCCGTCTGCCTCTCCACATCGAATTTGGGAAGGCTCAGGTTTATTTTGATATCCCGGCTCTCCGCCGCGTCAATGTCCCCGGCAAGAAAGCTCATGGCGGTTTTGTCGGCAAGTATCTCCTCCACCGTCACGCCCTCGTCGGGGAGCAGTAAACACATGAAGCCGCTCTGCTCGAAGGGAATGACCACCGCGCCGAAATTGTCGCCCCAGTAATAGGTGCCGCCGAAGATTATGGTCCGGCGCATGAATTCGGCCTCCACGTCCCCGTCCGGTGAGTGGAAAAGGCCGGTTTTAGTATCCTCGGGATCAAACTTAACGTCCCACTTGTCCCCGAAATACATGGCGCTGGCAAGGCACAATGCCGCGTTCCCGGCAAGGCCGATGTCGCCGATCTGATTTTCCAATAGCCCGCCGGTGTTGCCGTTGAGCCAGGCCCGAAGGGTATTGTTGTATTCCTCGCTCCCCATTTTCCCTCGGAAGGACCAGGCGTAGTAGTTATCGGCAAGCGTCCTCACCGTCTCCTCCGAATAGTCCCAGTCGTCACGGAGCCACAGGGAGTTTGCCAGCGTAAGGGAGTAGGTGCCGTCGTCGTTATAAAGGGCCTCCCAGGTCCTTTTTGAAAGAGTCCGGAGCTCATCTATACTGTCCGTGCCGAGAAGGTCCATCACCTGCTCTCTCGTCTCGCCGCCGGTGGACTCGGCCAAGAGGGACATGGCCATATAGACGTTCATGGGCGAGCTCACGGCGTTTTCTCCTTCGTTTGAGCGCAAAAGCTCCGGCATCACGGCGGCAATATAGTCGTGAAACCGCTCCCGCTCTGCCTCCGTAAGGGCCCTGTCGAGCTTATCCCGCAGCCACTCGTCATAGCCTGTCCCGATGTAGCTCCCATCTGGGCTTACCGGGTATTTGACCCTCTCGGGATATGTGACCTCCGCCAGGAGGCTTACGGGCGCATCGCCGGTCCCTCCGCCCGGCGCTCCGGGAGCGTCGCCGATCCCGATTCCCGCGCCTGGCTGCGCAGCCTCATCTGGCCCGGCCAGCAGGATGAACGCGTGCCCCGCCTCGACGCCGCGTTGGACATCGCCGTGTTCCCACTGGGCGCGGCGTCCCCGTCGGGTATGTCCGCCGACGGGTTACGCCTCCACACGGCCACGCCGGCGACGGCTATGCTCAGCGCCAGCACCGCCGCCACAGCGCCCCGCCAGATGCGTTTATTGCTCTTTTTTTCCGCTTTTTCTATTATGTCGTCCCTTATTTCGGTGACGCCGTTATAAATATCTTCTTTTTTCATCCCTGTGCCTCCTCTGTCAGGGCTCGTACACCGCGCCGGCGAACATGGGCACGCCGCCGGATATCAGGGAAAAGAGGAAAGGCCGGTCGAATTTAAGCTCTATCTCCTCCACCTCCTCCGGCGCCGCCGCGCCCGCGCCCTCCATCATGATGAGCGTATACGCCGCGGCCTCACAGCCGTCCTCGTCCAACTTCACTCTCGCCCCGTGAAAGACCTTGTCCACCCACACCTGCCATGCCTCCGGCTCCCCCGCGGCGGAAAACATATTGTCCTCCCCGATAAGGGGCCTGAAGTCCGACACCTCAGAATCAAATACGTCCGTCACTCCGACAACCGAGAGCCTGTCCTTTATATCCCCGTTGCTGACAACGTCGAATTTGGGAAGGGACAGATGTATCTCCAGCGTCCGCCCCTCCACGCTATCCGGTATTCTCTCACGGGTGAGAAACGCCAAGGCGGCGCTCTCGCCAAGGACCTTATTTATATCCGCGCCCTCGTCAGGGAGTAAAAGCCGCATGGAGCCGCCGGTCTCAAAATAGAGCTCCACCCCGGCGAAATCCTCGCCCCAGTAATATACGCTCCTCACTGTCTTGCGCATGAAGTCACGGTCGATATCGCCCGACGTGGCATGGAAAACATCGGTCTCCGTACTGTCCGGGTCAAAGCGCATATCCCACATGTCGTTAAAATACGCCGTGGACGCCAGGGCCATCACGGTGTTGTCCCGAAGCTCCACGCCCCCGATCTCGTTTTGAAGCATTCCCCCGGTCTGGCCGTTCAGCCAGTCGCGTAGGACCGTGTTGAACCCCTCGCTACCCATCTCCCCGGCAAAGGAGGAGGCGTAGTAGTCCGTGGAGAGCGTCTCAAGGACAGCGCTTTCGTACTCCCCCTCGTCCGCCGCTCGGAGCCACATGGAGTTTGCCAGCAGCCCCTTGTAGGTGCCGTCGTCGTTATACAGCGCCTCCCAGAGACGCTTCGTGAGGGCCCGCTGGCCCTCCATATCCGCCCCGCCCAGGGTGGAAAGGAGCTGTTCCCGGCTCTCTCCCCCGGCGCACTCGGCAAGCATGGAGAGGGCCACATAGAGGTTTGCCGGGGAGCAGACAAGGTTTTCATCGTCGCCCGTAAGCAGCGCCGGCAGGAGCCTTATCCAGGCGTCGGACATTTTTTCAAGCTCAGTATCATCGAGCCTCCGTTCCCGCTCGCTCGTAAACCACGCGTCATACGCCTTTTCGTCGTAGTTCAAGCCGTCGTCGCTTGCCGGGTATTTGGGCCTCTCCGGGTAATATGCCAGCGTCAGCGCCGCGTTCTTTTGTATTGCGGGGTCCTTTTTCCAGGCACAGCCCGTAATGGCAAGCATCGTGACGGCCAGCGCAAAAGAGACCGCTCTTTTAATAAAGCTCTTACTCATCGGTAAGCTCCTCCTTCTCAAGTGCGTTTTTAAGGGACAGCCGGAGCCTGCGAAGCCTCTGGGCCAGGGAGTTCGGCCGCTCTCCCCTGCCCCGGGCAAGCCTCTCCACGCTCTCGCCGTACCAGTACCGCCGGACGAAGAGCGTCCTGTCCGTCTCTGGCAGAGTGTCAAGCCACCGGGATATTATCCGCCCCAGCTCCCGGCGCTCAAACTCCGGCTCCACACCGTCCGAGCTCGGCAGACAGTCGGCCAGCTCCTCAAGCTGTTCCTCCATCCCGGCGTAGCGCTTCAGGGCCTTATTTCGCCGGTAGCGGGATATGGCCAGGTTTCTCGTTATCCGCCCAAGAAACACTCTCAGCGACGCGGGCCGCTCCGGCGGTATCCGGTTCCAGGCCGCGAAAAACGTGTCCTGTACACACTCCTCCGCGTCCTCGGGGCTTTCAAGGAGGTTCAGGGCTATTTTTGAGCAGTATGGGCCGTATTTCGCCCCTGTCTCGCCGATGGCCCGCTCGTCCCGCTCAAAGAAAAGCCGGATTATGGCCTCGTCCCGCAACGCCGTCGCCTCCTTCGTAAAGGTACCTTCACTTGAATAGTCGCAGTTTATTAAAAAATATGACAAAAATAAATAATTTTAAGCTCCGATTCAGTCCCTCTCCAGCATCACTCTCAGCTTGTCAAGGGCCTTCTTCTCAATTCGCGATACGTATGACCTGGAGATGCCCAGTATCGAAGCCGTCTCCTTTTGGGTAAGCCGCTTTGCGCCCGAAAGGCCGTAGCGGAGCTTGATTATCTCCCGCTCCCTGTCCTCAAGGCCCTCCTCCACGCATCTTCGGAGGTCCGCGTATATCTCCTGGGCGCTCAGGCGCTCAAATACGTCGTCCTCTGAGCATATGACATCCATTAATGACAGATTGTTCCCGTCCCCGTCGGCGTCTATTGTCTCGGAGAGGGACACGTCCCCGGCGCTTTTGCGCTGGGAGCGGAAGTACATAAGTATCTCGTTTTCTATGCACCGGCTGGCGTAGGTTGCAAGGCGCACGCCCTTGTCCGGCTTATAGGTGGATATGCCCTTTATAAGGCCGATGGTGCCGATGGATATAAGGTCGTCCTGATCGCGGGTTTTCGTGTAGTACTTCTTTATTATGTGGGAGACGAGGCGCAGGTTGTGCTCGATGAGCGTCCCCCGGGCCTCCTCGTCGCCCTGGGAGCATTTTTCCAAAAGCTCCCGCTCCTCCGCCGCAGTCAGGGGCCTGGGGAAGGACCCGGCGGAGGGAGAAACCCGCAGGAGCAGAAAGGGATAGGATAAAAGCGCCGCGAATGTTATCGCCAGCATGAAGGTCACCACCTCAACGAAATCTGATACCATCATATTCCGTCACTTTTTGTCCATATTCGCTTATGCTTATAAAAAGTGGAGCGGAAAACCGCTCCACTTCAGTCTGTTGACAAACCTCAAATAGGCGTAACCCCCAATCCAATCGATTTTCGCGGCGACATGTGCGTCGCGAAAATCACCTTTTGTCACGCAAGTGTGCCGCTTGCGGCGCGCGCGGCGTGACGGCAGGACTAAATTTTTTGAATTTCGCAAAATTCAAAAATTTAGTCCGCACATTCCCCTTTGTCGAAAAAGGCCGCAGGCCTTTTTCGACAGGCTAAAGTGGAGCGGAAAACCGCTCCACTTTATTACTCGTGCTTATAAATTTTCTTGTCCAGCGCGAATATCCTCTGGCTGAACTGGCCGGGCAGGAGCTTTTCAAGGTTCTCCCTGTATATCTCCATCCGGCTGTCGATAAGGTCGATGTAGCTCAGCAGCTCCGCCTCGGCGCACATGGGCCGCACCGCCGCGCCGAATTCCGGCTCCCCGTGGTGGGAGAGGAGCATGTGCTGTAAAAGCACCGACTTATTCTCCGGAACATTGAGCTCCTTCGCCACGTCCGCCACCTCCTGAGCCCCCATGACAAGGTGCCCCAGAAGCTCCCCCTTCACCGAGTACTCCGTCACGAGCCCCAGGTCAGAGTACATAAATTCCTCCTCCTTGCCCATGTCGTGAAGGCACGTCCCGGCAATGAGAAGGCTCCTGTCAACCACGTCGCCATATAGCTTTGCCATATGATCCGCCTGGCGGAGCATATTCACCGTGTGCATGAGAAGGCCGGAGATGAAGCTGTGGTGGACGCTCTTGCCGGCGGGGATGGTCCGGAGGGCGTCCCCGTGCCGCCGGAGCATGGCCAGGCAGATTTCCCGGTAGTCCCTGTCCTCAATGGACCCGACCAGCCTCTCGACCTCCTGAAAGCTCCTGTCCGCGTCGATGGGCGCCACGGGTACAAGGAGGGAGATATCGTAACTGTCCCGCTCGTCGGCAAGCCTCAGCCGCTCGATGGTGGCCTGAAGGGAGCCGCGAAACTCGCTGACGGTGCCCCGTATCTTGGCGACCTTCCCCTCGTCCTGGGCCCCGATGGGCCCGGGGTAGTCCCAGACCTTGGAGTCTATCTCCCCGGAGGCATCGGCGATCACGGCATTCAAATAGGGCCTTCCGTTGTTTGATATCTTCCCCTGAGCCATTTTCAAAATATAAAAGCCCTCAAACTCGTCCCCCACGGACATGTCGACTATGCGTTCGTTGTATATCATAAGGAGCCTCCTCTTTCACATATGCAGGTTTTGGGTGTTGTACAGCTTGGCGTAGTCGCCGTTTTTGGCGAGGAGATTGGCGTGACTGCCCTCCTCGGTTATGACGCCGTCCCTTATCACAAGTATCCTGTTTGCCGCCCGGACGGTGGAGAGCCGGTGGGCGATTATAATGGTGGTGCGCCCGCGTGAGAGCTCGTCGAAGGCCCGCTGAATCTTGGCCTCCGTCACGCTGTCAAGGGCCGAGGTGGCCTCGTCAAGTATTAGCACCGGCGGGTCCTTTAAAAATATCCTGGCGATTGATATCCTCTGCTTTTGTCCGCCCGACAGGAGCACTCCCCGCTCCCCCACGTAGGTGTCGAAGCCCTCGGGCATGGCCATTATGTCGTCGTATATCTCCGCCCTTTTGGCGGCCTGGGCAACCTCCTCGTCCGTTGCCCCGGGGCGTCCGTAGCGGATGTTGTTCATTATGCTGTCGGCAAAGAGAAACACGTCCTGCTGTACAACGCCGATATTGCGCCGCAGGGATTTTTGGGTCACGTCCCGCACGTCCACGCCGTCGATGGTGATGCTCCCCTCGTCCACGTCGTAAAAGCGCGGTATGAGACTACAAAGCGTAGTTTTCCCTCCCCCGGAGGGCCCCACCACGGCGATGGTCTCGCCGGGGGATACGTGGAGGGACACATTCCGCAGTACCTGTGTCTCGTCCCGCTCGTAGGCAAAGCTTACGTTGTTTACGTCTATCTCGCCCCTAACATTAGAGAGCTCTACCGCGTCCGGCTTGTCGTCAAGCTCCGGCTCTATCCGCATGAGCTCCGCGAACCGCGACAGCCCCGCCGTGCCGTTTACAAGCATCTCGGAGAGATTAGCCATCTTTCTCATGGGATTTATGAAGGTGGAGGTGTAGAGGGTGAAGGTTATAAGGTCCCGGTAGTCCATCTGGCCCCGCATTATGAGATACCCGCCGTAGGCGATGACCGTCACGGGCATGATGCTCATAAAAAGCTCAAGTGTGGCGTTGAACTTGCCCATCGCCTTATATTGGGCCTTTTTGGAGCCCCGGAATTTATCGTTTGCCCGCTCAAATTTGTCGTGCTCCGCGTCCTCGTTGGTGAATGCCTTTGCCGTGCGCATGCCGGAGAGGCTCGACTCGATATCCGCGTTTATGGACGCCGTGACCTTCTTCACCCCGCGGCTGGTGTCCATAAGGCGTATCCTGTTCACGCTGGCCACGGTGAGGAATATGGGAATCAAAAGGAGCATCAAAAGCGCCAGCCGCCACTGGACGGTGAAGAGCACCGCGATGGCGCCGATCACCGTGACGCCGGAGATGAAAAGGTCCTCCGGCCCGTGGTGGGCAAGCTCCGTTATGTCGAAAAGCTCGCTGGTGAGGCGGCTCATGAGGTGTCCCGTGCGGTTTTTGTCGAAAAAGCTCACCGGAAGGGTCTGAAGGTGCGTGAAAAGCTCCTCCCTTATGTCCGCCTCAACTAATATGCCAAACTCGTGGCCCCAGTATGTGACCACGAACTGCAAAAAGGACCTGAGCACATACGCCGCCACCAGCACGCCAATGACGGCAAAGAAGGCCCCGTACATGTTGTCGGGTATGAGCTCATAGAGGCATATCCTCGATATGTACGGAAAGGCCAGGTCCACCAGCGCGATAAAAAGCGCGCAGACCATATCCAGCGCAAAAAGCCCCAGATGTGGTCTAAAGTAGCTTATGAATATCTTAAAAAGCCCGTCACGGTGAAAATCTCTCTTTGCCATCCTTCGCCCTCGCCTAAACTGAAATCAGATACGATTATACCATACCCGCAAAGCGGGGATGGTATATTAGCCATGTTTTTCGGTTCCCGGCAAAGCCGGGGAGAAAAACGGCGTGAAATCATATAATATCCGCTATAGCGGATATTATACCACCTCGATGTCAAGCTTTCAAGCCTTTCCCGGCTTTACAAAAAGCGCGGCCGGTAGTATAATTGACGTAGGTTAAAGATTTAAGTAAGGAGGCGCCGCGCCGTGGGCTACGATATCTCTATCTCCTGCTCCTTCACCGGCCACCGGCCCGAAAAGCTCCCCTGGCGCTATGACGAGCGCGATATAAGGTGCGTGGAGCTCAAAAACCGCATATCCGACACCGTTCGCGCCGTGGCCGAGGCCGGCTTTCGGCACTTCATCTGCGGCATGGCCAAGGGCTGTGACACCTATTTTGCCGAGGCTGTGCTGGAGCTCAGAGACGAGTTTGAGCGCGTGACCCTGGAGGCCGCCATCCCCTGCGAGACCCAGGCCGACGGCTGGTCAGAGGAGGATAAGGAGCGGTACCTCTACCTTCTCCACCAGTGCGACAGCTGTACTCTTGTCTCCAGGGAGTACACCCCCGAATGTATGCTCCGCCGCAACAGGTACATGGTGGACTCCTCCTCCCTCCTCATCGCCGTCTACGACGGCAAGCCCGGCGGCACAACGCAGACCATAAACTACGCCAAAAAACAGGGGCTTCAAATAATAGAATTAAGAATATGATTTTCACCTCTCCCCACCCGGGAGAGGTGTTATTTAGAAAAAGCGGGAGGGTTTGGAACCCTCCCCTACGGCGATAATAGGGAAATCTGCCATTTGTCCTCCGCACTCCCAATCAACCGCTACCCCCTTTTTGGAAAAGGGGGGGCAGGGGGGATTAGAGCCTCCGTCCCTCGTCTTAATAAGATATTGCGACGGATAAGAGGCT
>CANQUO010000071.1 GCA_947627085.1 uncultured Oscillospiraceae bacterium | reverse complement strand
GGAGCGAGTGCGGCTACACCAATTTCCGCATGAAGGTGGCCGCCGGGAGCCAGCACTACACCTCCATCACCTACACTCCCCTCACCAGCACGTTGAGGGTGAGCCGGGACCACTCCGGTACCAACAGGGATTTTGTGCACGTCAGGGAGTGCTTTGTCCGGGACCGTGGCGGAGAGATAAAGCTCCGGGTCATACTCGACCGCTTCTCCGCCGAGATTTTCGTCAACGACGGCGAGCAGGCCGTCACCCTCACCTTCCACACCCCCCTCTCCGCCGACGGCATAAGCTTCCAGTCCCAGGGCAAGACCGTCATAAACGTAGAAAAGTACGACATCGTGACGGAGATGTAAAACCTTTACCGCGATTGCCTTCAGACATGTTATTACCCCGGCGGTCAGATGATCGCCGGGGTGATTCATACCATTTTTCGGCTATCGCGCGGCTTTTTGTCAAAAAGCAGGTCAATTGCCGGTTTAGAGCGACCGGTCGCCCGCCGCTTTTTAGCAGCCGGTGCTTAGCGCCGCTCCTCCGGCGGCGGGCGATGGTGGATCAGCTTTCGGCGGAGGCGGTCGTTCTCTGCTCCTCCGTCTCGCCCGGCTCCTCCGTCCTGCCCGGTTCCTCCGCTTTGCCCGGTTCCTCCGCTTCTCCTGATTTCTCCGTCCCGCTCGTCTCTTCAGACCTGTCCTCTCCCTTTTTATTGTCCGGTTCACCGCCATGCTCCGGCAGTACGAGGTCCGCGTCTTCTTTGAAGAGCGAATCAAAGGAGATGTTATTCTCCCTGACAAACGACATCAGCCACAGCTGAAGATTATCCGAGCCGGCATAATCAATACCCAGGGTCTCCAGCGCGCCGCGCAGCTTTTCCTTTGCGGCCTCAAACTCCCCGGATGCGAGCAGGTAGCCAAGGCGCTTGCCCCTGTAGATTGACTGCATATCTGCGGCGTCCGCCCCATATAAGATGTCATACATTAGAGTAAGCATGATCTGGCGCTCATGGTTGCCATTGGGGAGGGAGAATATCTCCGTCAGCCCCGCCTCAAGGTTCAGATAGCCAATGCGGTTGAGCTCGCTCGTGCGCTTGAAAAGATAGATGTTCTTGAACAGAAGAAGCCCGGAGAAGAACGCCATCATATCCACGAGGGCGCAGATGATCATGATAAATACCGCCACCACATTTGAGCTGTACAGCGCGTTGATATTTTCTCTGTGCGCGTTGAGTCCAAGTGAGCCCCGGAGCAACGCGTCGTAGCTTATCTGGAAATTCGAATACGTTATCCCCTGGGCGTAATTCCGGTAGCTGCGCACATTATACGTATCGGAGTTCTCAGGGCCGCTGTTTTCGTCCGTGCCGTCGCCGTCGGACCGCTCGGCCTTTGGTCCGTCGTTTATGACGGCAAGCACCTCGTCCTCATCATCCTTTTCGGCAAGCAGGTAGTCCGACGGCTTGAGGATGGCATCTACGCTCAGCACCCTGTCTATATAGTCTGACATTTCCAGATAGGCGAGCTCCTTTTCAGAGGGACTTCCCTTTTCGCCCTCTTCTCCCGTACCCGAATCATCTGTCCGCAGGTAAGCGTCAACAATACGCGGCATGTCGAGCACGGCGGTCGTTTCTGACGGCTCATCCCCCAAATACAGCTTTGCCAGGTTGCTTCTTACAGAATCTATCACCGCGTTTTCGTTTATCAGCTCTCGGATGTCTCCGTCATCCTCCTGGGTCTCCGGTGTGCTGTCGCCATCAGTCCCGCCGGACTGAGTCGTATCCGAGTCGCCTATGAGAACTTCATTGACGTTGTATTTATTTACATTTCGCTCTATCTGCTCAAACAGCGTAAGGAGCTCCTCTATCAGCATGTATTTATCGGCGCCGTTGATTGTACGCTCCTCTACCGCTACGGTCTGATCGATTGCGTCCGGATCTTTAACTCGATTGAGAAGCTTCGAAAGCTCCAGCGTCTCACCGTCTATCACAATGTCCTCGACGGCGTCTCTTTCGTTTTTCTTCCCGATGCTTGTTTCTTTTTCACCCTGCTTCACTATAATGCAACTAGACTTGTAGGACGGTTGTGGGTTCAGCCTCCAATAGTGGCTGTATGTCTCTACCGTTATGGTAAGGTCGTTGAGGCTATCGTAGTCCATTTCCAGATATGTTTTGAGGGCGGCGTAGAAGGAGTTGAAATCATCGGTATCGCCCTTGAACCGTCCCCAGGCATTTTCCAGCTTCTGCCTCTCAAAGTCATCCTTTTGTGTGCTCACGTTTTGGTCCAGAGTGTTCAGGACGGTATTAATCTTTTGGGTCACCGTATCAGCCCTGCTGTTCAGGTTCTCCAGAATCTTTTCGCCGTTCTCCTGATACTTGTTCACCGCGGCCAAAACGCGGTCATTTATATTCAGCGTGGTGTCGGCCTCGTCGCGTACCTGATCGTATACCTTCTGATGGATATGGGACGAATCGGCGTAATATCCGAAAAGGTTATTGAAGGCGAAGCCTGTAGAGACGATCATCAGCAGAAGATACGCCGCGAGATACAGCCCGCTGCTGAGCCGCCTGGGCCGCATAACGCCGTCCGGCATATCCTCATTATTCTTGGGCCGGTTTTTTATTATGGCGCGTATATCTAAAATATGGAAGATAATGGCCCGTACAAGCAATAAAGACAGGATAAGCAAAGCGCCCGCCGCCAGATATGCTCCACGCGTCGGCTTCAGCTCCCTGCTCTCCAAGACCCGGTACAGCGAGTATCCGGCGCCCGCCATGGCAAGCGCGTAGCAGGCGCAGAGGGTACATTTCGACACTATGGCCCTGCCGACGCCGTTGTCCCCATTTGCCGTTCCGGCTATCATCCTTTCCGCTATGCCCTCGCCGGCCTTCATGCCGAATATCAGCATGGCGAGCTGTACCGCGCAGGCGATTGCAAGGGAGCAAACCATTGGGACCAGCGTCTCGTCGGTCCGGTAAAAGCCGTAAAGGCCAAGGAAGGTGTTGAGAAGTGAGGCAAGGGACGCAAAGCACGCTGCCGTGAATATGGCGCTGTTTTTATGGGACTGTGTGCTGTAACCAATAAAAATTCGCAGTATCGTTGAGACGAGCCCCCGCACGGCCCGCACAAGATGCTTCAGCGCAAAGGGAATCAGGCCGAGAGTCTCAATAACGCGCGCAACGGTCTTGTCGAGGAGCTCCGCGAACGCCCGGTCCTTTAAATCGGTCATATACTGCTTCAGCCCCAAAAATATCTGCTTTATGATCCCCAGCACAAAGGATACCGCCAGCAGCGTCCCGAGAACTATACCGAGAAATATTAAAACGTGGCCGATCACCCAGAGAATATTTACGCTTTCCCCGCCGGAAAAGATGTCATGCAGTCCCTCTCGAATCGCGTCATATGCATATCCAAGGCCCACTATCGCGCCAATTCCAAGCACTGTGACAGCGAGCGTTGCGGCATGTTTGCTGTTTTTATTTGAACCCCTCAGTCCCTCCAGACCGCTTTTTACAGAAAAATACCCAAAGCAGGCAATGAATATGGAGAAAACAATGAAGAATCCGATAAACAGCGCCACCGCGCACAAGGAGAGGATAAGCAGAAGGAACTTCGCCAAAAGGCCCGCGATGTTTTCGGGTCCGTTTTCGGAAAAAATTCCGGCGATAAAATCATGCACCTGACGAAACTCGGAGCCGATCGCGAATACCACGGTGCAGGCAAGAACTATAAGGACCAGCGCCGTAAGGCCGAGGACTATGTACTTGCCCTTCCTGCGGACCCATTCCTTGATCTCCCTGCGGTTCTCCCACGCCACTATGAGGAAGGTGACGATGGACAGTATGATCGTGAGATACACCGCGAGGATGCACAGGCTGAGTATCACATACATGAAGTTTGAGAGGAATATGCCAATTCCCGTCTCGACCAGATCGATCTTGCCGGCCAATGTGGTGATTTTGAGAAACGACCAGACGGACTCCAGTACATCCCTTATGGATTCCTGGGTGCTCTCCTCGCCGAACACATATGTAATGATGCCTCCGGGTACTATGACGGCGGAGAGAATCTTAGCAATCAGTATAAACAGCTTGTCCCCCGATAAATGTCCGGCCTTTTCCGAGGACTTTTTACTTTTATCTTCTTTATCCCCTGTCACGGCCTTTCCGGTATCGCTGTCAGCATCTTTACGAGGCTTTTCGTCGGATTCCCCGATGGTCTCCATGCGTTTTTCCAGGAATCTTCTGAATTGGCGCTCCACCTCCAGGCCCTTCCTCCACGCGTATCGGATAAGGAATACATATACATAAAGTATGACGGCCCTGACCGCCAGATTTGCGCCTGAAAAATATGGGAACGGCTCGTTGGGAAGGGAGCGCACCCCAAAAAGGACGTCAAATACGGCAACGATAAAGCCCATGACTCCACCGGCCGGCGCGCTTGTCTGTTCGGAGCGCGACACAAAATAGAGCCAGATGAGAGTGGCGTAAAATAATACCGCGAAAGCGATTCCTTTAAGCGCGGGCCTCCCGCGCGCCGTATTCTGCTCACTGTCCTCCGAGGGCTTTTTCCGTATACGCGCGGAAGCGGAAAGGGCAAGCCCGGCGAACAGCAGCGCGATATTGAGCATTGTCAATATGTGTCTTAAGAAGCCTTCGCCGATTCCCGCCTCAAAAAAAGTGACAACATCGTTTAGCATAGCTTTTCTGTCCCCTTATGAATAATTTTGAGTATCACCCCTCATAATATAATGTTTTCTCCTCGACATTTTGTTACAGATTATTACCCCGGCGATTCAACAAATTATGCGAAATGTTCGGCAAATTTAAGGCTCATTTCAACCTATAAAAACCCGCCGGGTCCACATGAAAAAGTGGGGCCGGCGGGTTTTTATACTGATTTTCTTTAAAAAAGTCTATTTTTTATTGGAGAATAGCATTAGTTATATTAATACTCAAACGAGGCGCGGCCGGTGGTAAGGTCAAAAAGCGTCTCCCCGGCTATCTCAAACCGATAGCGCGCGACGCAGGCCGCGCTTTCGTGGATGGTCCTTGACATCTTCCCGTCCACCGGGGCGTTCAGCGGATGGGACTTTTTCTCAACGAGCCGCGCGGTGAACCGCTTGTCGCCCTGTCTGACGGTCACCTCCCCATCGGCGATTTTGGCCGCTCTCGCGCCGAGGTAGGTGGCCAGTCTGTACTCCCGGCCCCGCCACATGATAACGCCGATAATGCCTGTAAAACCCAGCCCGAGCATGGGAATGTGGGCGACGCTCAGCATCAGCGAGCCGCCATTAAAATGGCACTGCGTCCAGATATATTCCCTTGGAAATGACCGGCCACGGTCGCCCTCGATATAGCCGGTCCCGTCGTCAAAGCGGAAAATTTCTCCGTTTACGTTTATCTCGCCGGCGACACTGTGCCTCATGCTGACGACGCTGTGGCGGCACTCCATGAAGGGGACGGCCTTGAAGGGCCCCATTATGTCGTAGCGGATCGGCGTGAGCGGCCCGAAGCGCACGCCGCCCTCCACAGTACAGGCGCTGTTTTTGAGGCGCAGATTTAAACCGTCCGCGTCAAAAACATTCCCGCCCACGCTCACGCCGAAGCCCTTTTTATATTCCCGATATTCCTCATATGGGAAGTCGAAGGTCCACGCTCCGCTGTCGGTTATGACCTGGACCGATGAGGAGCCGCCTCCCCCGGAAAAATGGGCGGCGGGAATCACCGCCAGGGTCTGAGTATCACTTTGGCACTTGAAATACCACCCACGGAAACAGTCCATGTAATCACCCAAGATCAGTTTGGATGGGAATAGCGGGATTATTCATTAATGTGGCGGACTGTTGGCGGCGTAATATTCCTCCGCGCCACGGATAAGGTCCGCCAGCGCGCGGCCCATGGCTACCATCTCCTCCTGGGTGAAGGAGTGGGGTTTGCCGAAGTCCGAAGGGCGCGGAGCCTGGTCGACCACCGCCGCTGTCCCGGCGGTCAGGTCCACCGTGAAATCCGCGGGGACAGCGGAAAGTACCTGAAGGTTGGAGGAGACGCTGAAGATATCCACCCGGATGGCCGTCTCGGACGCGTCGGTCCAGTAGGCAAGGACCATTTCGAGGTTATTCTTCTGGAAGTAGCCGTTCAGAAAAAACGGTGTTTCCGCGAAGAGATGGCCCTGCGGACGGTCGGGGTATTCGTACCCCGGCGGGCACCAAATGGGGTGCCGCCCGCATTTGAGGCCGGTGACGGTCACCCGGCCGTTGCCGTCGAGCTGATAGCCAACGGACGACAGGTCAATGGCCGCCGAATCGGAGCCCGCGTTCGTCCCGCCGTTTTGTACCTCCGCCTCTGTTAAGAGGGCGATCCAGTAGAGGGAGGAGTCATCGGAGGCGGGGTCGGTCTCGCCCTCGGCGTCGTACCAGCCGGAGGCCAGATACAGGGAGCCGTCCTTTTGCTGGAACAGATACCAGAAACTGTTGTCATGGCCGTCATCGTTCCTCTGGATTCCCCGCCAGGCGGCGTAGTTGTTCCGCCTGAGGGACACGGTGAGGTCCCGGCCGCCGGTCCAATATTCCTTATGCCGGTATTCGCCAAGACAGTCGTGCGGTGAGACCGGCTCCAGCGCGATCTCGATATACCCGCCGGTAGGCGACGCCGCGGAGAGCGCGCCCGTGGCGGTGAGGGTGTACTCCTCATATTCCGCGCCGTTCCGGCCTGGGTCCATGTAAATGTATTCCAGCGCTCTGTAATCGCCTCCAAAGGGGCTGTCCGGCTTGGCAAAGGGCCGTCCGGTGATAAGGGCCGCCGCCGCGACGGCCACGGCGATAAGCGACGTGAGGATCACCCATAACGCCGGTTTTTTGTAGCTCAGCACGTTTTTGACACGGCTTTTCATGTCGCCCTCCCCGAAGGCCAGCGGCCCCACCGGCAGACGCCTCCCGGCGGAAAGCCGCAGAAGGGAGGCGGCGTAGTCCGCTCGGATGTCGCCGTCCGCCCTCCGAAGCGCCGCCTCGTCGCAGGAGGTCTCCATGTCCCTGCCCGCCAGGCGGAAGGCCAACCACACCAGCGGGTTGAACCAGTGGAGGCACAGCGCCAGCCACGCCAGCGCCCGTGTCACGTGGTCCAGGCGGCGGATATGTGTGCGCTCGTGGACCAGCACATACCCCCGCTCTCCCTCCGGCAGGACGGAGGGCAGGTAGATTTTCGGGCGGAAAAACCCCAGCACAAAGGGGTTGTCGATGTGGTCCGCCAGCCACACGCCGGGCTCGCCCTCCAGGGGCGTCGCCCCCACCAGCCGCCGGCGGAGCAGGAGAAGCGACACGGCGCTGTAAATAAGCATGCCGATGCCGCCCAAGGACCACACGATAGCGGGGACGGCGCGCCAATCGGAGGCGCCGCCCGGCTGTTTGTTGGCGGGAGCGGAGCCGCCGGTGGCCCGGCCGGCGTAGGGATGGGCCGCGAAGAAACCGTTGAGGCCGTCGTCCACCGCGTCGATGCCGGTCTCCACCTGGACGACCTCCGCGGTCGTATCGGCGGTCCCCGGCACGGTGACCAGGCGCGCCGAGGGCACGACGCTCCACGGGCTCTCCGGCATGAAGGGGACAAGCAGTCGCGCCAGCACCACCGCCCAAAGGGCGTAGGAGAACACCCGTGGCGCTCCGCGCAAAATAAGCCGCGCCAGGAGTACCGGAAGGATGACGGCCACCGCCATAAGGCTCATGCCCAGCACGGTCTCAAACCACTGTTCCAACATGGCCTCACCCCCGGCTCCGGTCGATGAGCTTTTGGAGCTGGTCGATCTCCTCGCCGGTCAGAGGTTTGCTGCCGGCAAAGGCGGCGAGGAATTTGGGCAAGGAGCCGCCGAAGGCCTCGTCCAGGAACTCCCGGCTCTGGAGAGCGGCAAATTCCTCCCTGCTCACCCGGGAGGACACCACGCCGTCCCGGTTTTGAAAAATGCCCCGCTGGCAAAGCCGCCGCAGGATGGTGTAGGTGGTGGACTTCTTCCAGCTGAGCCGCTCCTCGCACAGCTTCACAAGGCGCGCGGAGGACAGCGGCTCGTTGTCCCAGATGATGCCGGCGAAGCTTGCCTCCACCGCGCCGAGCTTGTATTGGGCCATTATACATTCCTCCGTTTCGGGTGGTTTACAGGTTGTAGCCTGATTGTAGTTTACAACAAGTAGACCAGACTGTCAAGGGTCGGCAGAGAAAAAATTCGCCACCGGCTTACCCGGCGGCGGGACCGCGTGACCGCTATAAGGGAAGGGACTGTGAAAACGAGCCGGGCGGGCTCTTGCACAGTCCCGTTTTTTAGTCTGCTTTTTATTGGAGAACAGTATTAAACGCCTCGGTCAGGGGAGATCGGTGGGGGTGAGGGTCATGACGCGAATCTCCAGAGGGGCCAGGACGGGGGCGTAGGTGTAGGCGCCGGAGGAGACGGCGACACGGCGGGCGCGCAGGGCGGGGACGCAGTAGCCGGTGTAGAGCCTTATGTCCTCCGGGGACATGGGGAGCCCGCCGGCGGCGACCCATATGTCGAAGGCGGAGCCGTATTCACGGTTGACAAACCGCTCCCGCTCAATATACTCGCCCGGCTCAAGACCCGTCAGCGGTATGGACAGGGCCAGCTTGCGGGACATGTCGAAGGGCGCGTAGCGCTCCAGGTTCGTCACCCCCAGGGCGTCCCCCGAGGCGAACAGCTCGCCGTAGTGGACGTAGTTATAGGTTATTATCTGCACGCCGCCCCGGCCCCGGGTGACGAAATATCCGTCGCCACGGGCGATGAGCTCGTCGCCAAGACGTCTCGCGAAATCAAAGACGTAAAAGACGCTCTTTCGCACGCCGGACATGGTGTATATGCCAAGGCCGCCGTGGAAGAGATTGGCGCTGTCGGGCAGGGGATTCTCCTCCAGAAGGTCCGTGAGGCTCCAATAGCCGAAGCTGTCGAGCCTGTCGTAATTTTCCAGGAGGTTTTTCATGATATAGCAGGATTTAAAGCAGGTATCGGAGATGAGGTTCCTGTGGGAGAGGGTCAGGTTCCACTCCGTAAGGTAGATGGGCCTGTCCCCATATCCCAGGCTCTCGAAGAGCTCCCGGGAGGCGGTGATGAAACCTGAAAAGTCGTCGGTCTCCCGGGGAAGGCGGGAGGCGGGCAGATGCATCACGCGTATGTCCGTCCTCTCGGCGGGCAGGATATCCGCGTAGTAGTGGAGGCTTATGAAGTCCGGGTCTATACCCCGCTCACTCAGCGCCCGGAAGAATGCCTTGATCCACACCGGCTCCCCCAGGTGGCGCATATAGAGAAGTCCCGGCGTGCCGAAGCTTATATCAGGGCAGACGGCCTTCACCGTGCGGTACGTGTTATCAAAGAGCTCAATAAAGTCCGCCTGGCTCCGAAAGCCGAACATGTCGGGAGGCGTGTCCGGCTCGCTCCACACGGTGAAGGGCCAGCTCGCCACCTCCCTGTGGCCGAAGCGGTAGATAAGATGCCGGGTGAGGCGCTCGATAAGCGTGTTCCACTCCCCCATGTCCCTGGGGGGCGAGGTGTTGAAGGGCTTATAGAATATGGTCTTTCCCGGGTCCGAGGCCAGGGCCGTGGGCATGAAGCTCAGCTGGATAAGGGGCCTTAAGCCGATGGACAGGAGGAAGTCAAGGGCGGAGTCTATCATCTGGAAACGAAATTGCAGCGACCCGTCCTCCGCCCGGGAGACCACCATCATGTCGTCGGCCAGTATGCCGTGGAATTTTATGTATTTAAAGCCCACGGCGGACTGTA
>CANQUO010000070.1 GCA_947627085.1 uncultured Oscillospiraceae bacterium | reverse complement strand
GGACTGGGTGGACATCGGCGGCACCGCCGGCACGGTGCAGTCAGTGGGCCTTTTCTACACCATCATCAAGATGCCCGACGGCCGGGAGGTCCACATACCCAACTCCACCGTGGCCGACAGCAAGGTGGAGAACTTCACCGCCCACGAGATACGCCGCGTGGACATCGACATCTCCGCCTCCTACGACGACACCGCCACCGCCGTAAAGCGTGCCGTGTCCCGGGCCATTGGCATGACCGACGGCTTAGTTGCCGAACCGGAGCCCTTCATCGCCGTGAAGGAGTACGGCGACTCGGCCATAACATACATGGTCCAGGTCTGGGCCGAGACGCCCAAATTCTTCGCCTCCAAATGCGCCCTCATGGAGAACATCAGGACCACCTTCGAGGAGGACGGCGTCCGCATGACCTACCCGCACCTTAACGTACATATCGACAAGTGACGAAAATACAAAGGAGGACGGAAAATGCACTTCGCGGAAGAACTTTTAAAGGACATAATCTCCTGGGGCATACTGCTTTTTGAGTACGTGGGCGTCGTGATCCTCATCCTCTCCGGCGTACACGCCCTTATAGGCATCTTCAAAAGGAGCCCCCACATCCGCCTGGACCTGGCCCGGGGCATGGCCACGGCCCTGAGCTTCAAGCTGGGCGGCGAGATACTTCGCACCGTGGTGGTCCAGACCTTCCACGAGATCGCCATCGTCGCCTGCATCATCGCCCTCCGCGCCGCCCTAACCTTCCTCATCCACTGGGAGATAATCCACATGGAGCAGGAGGAGGGCATATTGCCGGCGAAGAAATAGCCGATTCCTACGTAAATTCAATGTCAAATAATACAAAAAAGGACCGCGACGGAGCGATTTCGGCTCATTTTCGCGGTCCTTTTTTGATTTTGGCGGGATCATGAAAAAACACGAATTTTTCTTGACAATCTCGATATTCGAGATTATAATAAAGCCATGATAACTCGAATATCGAGAAAGGCGGTGACGGAGGTTGCCAAGGGCGAAATTTCAGACGCTGACGGAGCAGATGTTCTATACCCTCCTTTGCCTTGACACGGAGCGTTGCGGCGTAGATATCCTGGACCGCGTACCGGAGATCACCGGCGGGCGGGTGACCGTGGGCTCCGGCACGCTCTACGTGCTACTGGAGCAGTTTCTTGCCGAGGGCTGGATAAGCGAGACTAAGACCGAGGGCCGTCGGCGCAGTTATATCCTGACGGAGGAGGGCAGGCTTATCCTGCGCCGGGAATTTGACAGGATAACGCGTCAGGCGGAGGATTACAGGCGGGTTTTTGAAAGGGAGGAACAAAAATGAAGAATACCCTGCGAAAATTGGAGATATTCCCGGCATTCGACGGCGACGGCATCGCAAAGCGCCTCGAAAAAATGGCCGAAATGGGCTGGATGCTGGAGAAAATGTGTCCGTTTTACTGGCTATACCGGCGGGCTGAGCCGAAAAAGCTTGTATTTCACGTCTCCTTCTTCCCCGCATTTTCGCCCTTTGCCCCGTCGCCCGTCCCGGGGGAGGAGGAGTTTTCGGACATGTGCGACCACTCGGGGTGGAAGCTTGTCGCGAAGGGCGGGCGTATGAGCGTATTTTGCGCCGAGGACGGGGCCAACCTCCCGATCGACACTGACCCGGTAGTTGAGACAGCCGCTATCCACTCCGTCGCCATGAGGACCGCCGTCCCCATGGGCGCGGCCATATTGCTCTGCGCCGTCTACATGCTTATCGGCGCTGTCCGGGAGCTTCTGGGCGGGGCGTCTATGTTCGGCCTGTCAACCGTATCCGTGGCCTTCTGCGGGGTATTGTCCGCGCTGGCGGCGATATACTATGCCCTGGAGCTGGCGGCCTATTTCTCCTGGTATACCCGGGCAAGGCGCGCCGCCGTGACCGGAAAACGTGTACGGTATACAAAAATCGGAGGCGCCCTTCGGTTTCTCCAGTGGTCCGCGTTTGTCACGTGCCTTGTCTGGAGCGTCTGCGCCGCTATTTTCGCCGCCGGACCCGAGCGCTTCTTAATCGCCCTCATACCCTGGGCGTTCGTCACGTTCGACCGCGTCAGCGGCCTCACCGACGCTCTCAGGCGCGCCGGAGTGTCCCGCGGCCTCAACAGAGCCCTGACCCTCCTCGCCTCCGCCGCCTGCTACGCCGCCCTCTTCATCGCCGTGGCGTAGCAAAAACGAATTGCGGAAATATTTATCGATAAACGAAAAATATTTATCGAGGAGCGAAAAATACACTTGACAATCTTCAGATTCGAGGTTATACTAAAGCCATCGATATATCGAATATCAATAAAAAGGCGGTAGAGGTTGCCAAGGGCAAAGTTTCAGACGCTGACGAGCGGATGTTCTATACCCTCCTGTGCCTTGGATCTTAGTAGAAAGGAATGACCATAATTATGAAACGGTTCGTATGTGTAATTCTGTCTTTTATTATGTGTATAGCTTTCATTGTTTCTGCTCTTGCTGTTTCTTCCGATGAAACTGCTCCTCAGAATCCCGCTGAAGAGTCTGTGACGTCGATTGACTTTTCCGGCATGTCTACCGAAGAACTGAATGACTTTATTCATAATATTGCAATCCAATCCTCCGGCGGGGATGGCCGTCTCGGTCTGTAGGAGCTCTCTATCAAACCGACGTTGAAGCGGCACGGGCGGGTCTGGGACCCGCCCCTACGGGTCAACCGGTAAATTTTCCAAAATAATCATAGGGGAGGGTTCCAAACCCTCCCCTCAGTTTGTCAAAAAACTCAAATTCAATATTTTTCCCGGCGGCATGTACGTCGGGAAAAATCCCTTTTGTCGCCCAAGTGTGCCCCTACGGGGCGCGCGCAGGGCGACAGCAGGGAGATTTTCTCTGAATTTCGCAAAATTCAGAGAAAATTTCCCGCACGTTCTCCTTGTCGGAAAAAGCCCGCAGGGCTTTTTCGACAGTCTGAGGGGAGGGTTCCAAACCCTCCCCTTTTCAAGTTTTTACACCAGCTTCACAAGCTCCGACGGTCTTGTGATGACTGTTTTCGCTCCCAGCTCCCGAAGGAAGTCCGGGGAGCGGAAGCCCCAGCCCACGGATATGCAGTCGATGCCGGCGGCGTGGGCGGTTTTGAGGTCCACGTCGGAGTCGCCAACGTAGACCGTCTCATAAGGGAAGCTGGCAAGCTCCCGCATGGCGGCCCTTACGGAGTCCGGGGCGGGCTTTCTGGCGATGCCCGGCTTTTCGCCCAC
Organism: uncultured Oscillospiraceae bacterium; assembly: GCA_947627085.1. Taxonomy (GTDB): domain Bacteria; phylum Bacillota; class Clostridia; order Oscillospirales; family Oscillospiraceae; genus RUG626. Next base: position 6,622 of record CANQUO010000070.1, on the reverse strand, counting down.
GGCCACGGACACGTAGGCGCCGAAAAAGTGGCTCACAAGGGCCCGGGCGTTGGCGTCGGGCTTATTTGACACAACCGCCAGCTTGTGCTCGCTGGCCGCCACGGCCCGGAGCATCTCCGTCACCCCCTCGTAGGGGGCGGTCTTTATGAGGTTATGATCCTCGTACCATTTGACGTACTCGTCAAGTATTTCCTCAAAGCCCGGGGTATTTCTTCCCTCGGGCAGGGATTTTTCCAGTAGCACCCCGGAGCCGTTGCCCACGGAGAGGCGTATCTGCTCCAAATTACGCTCCGGGTAGCCGTACTTTCTCATGATGTGGTTCACGCTGTCCCGGATGTCCTCAAGGGTATTGAGGAGCGTTCCGTCCAGGTCGAAAATAACTGTGGTGTATCTCATTGGTTGAGATCGACCCCCCAGTCGGAGCACACGTTGTTGAGAAGCTTGGCCAGGGCTATGAACCCGTCTCTATTTAAAAGCACGCTGGACACCTCGTCCACCACCTGGGCGGACACGTCGGTGAGGGCCCCCTGCTTCATGGAGAACTTGTGCTCGGTGTACACGTGGGCGAAGGACAGGGCCACCTCGGCCTTGCCCTTGTTGTGGGTCACGTTGAAGGTGTTGGAGAATACGGGCTTCATGCTCCCGCCTCCTCCCGAAGGGCCTCCTCCAGGGCTATGGATATCTGGTCGGGGCAGGAGGTGCCGCGCATACCGCACTGGGTGCCACGGAGCTTGGGGATCACGTCCTCGGCCCGCTGGCCTCGCAGAAGGGCGCAGATGCCCTTTAAATTGCCGTTACAGCCGCCCTCCACCGTTATATTCTGTATCACTCCGTCCTCAAGCACTATGTCGTACCTGCGGGAGCACACGCCGTGGGGAATAAAGACCTTTTCCATTTATTTTGGCTTCCTTTCTTTATTTATTTGCCTTGATTATACTCCTTTTTTGGGCCCGTTGCAACATAAATAAGACACTCTTAACGTATTATTAAATCGGCGATTAAATATCGCCGATTTAATAATAGATTTAAAGGCCGTTTTGCTCGCCGCTGTACGGCAACCGCAAAACATGGCCAATATTACTCCGACGATTATTTAATCGCCGGAGTAATATTGAATGTTACCAATGAAGGAGGTCACGCAAAAAAGTGAGAAAACGAGGAAAAAATCGCTCCGGCCCCACCGTGCGGACGCTGGCCGTGAGGCTGGCGGCGGTGATAGCCGTTTTACTGGCGGTGAGGACCCTTTCCGACAGCTTCGACGGCCCGCTCTCACTGCCCGACGGGCTGGGCACGGCGGTGATGGCGCTGGAGCTCCCCGGCGCGGGACCGGCCCTCCCCGGACCCGGCGCGGCGGCGCTTTTGGCCGCCCTTCCCGGGGCCGGGGAGGACACAAAGCCCCCGGCCACAGAGCCTTCCGGCGCGGACACTCAGCCAACGGAGGCCGCCTTGCCGTCCTCCCCCTCCGAGCCCACGGCCCCCAGTGAAAATACCGGCCCCACCGATACATCCCCGACCGCGCCTGGCACCGCCCCCACCGTCCCGGACACGCCGGAAAATCCCGCCATCGGCACCACCATCACCGGCAAGGGCGGGGACTACACGGACCTGGGGGAGGGAATATACATCAAAAACCGGACGGATTACTCCATAAATTTAAAGGAGCTCCTGGATAAGTCCCTGGATTTCTCCCCCGAAAGCTCCGCCGTGCTCATCGTCCACACCCACGGCTCCGAGGCATATAACCCCGCCGGGAACGACATATACGTGCCCTCGGACCCCTCCCGGACGGAGGATAAAAATTTCAACGTGATAAGGCTCGGCGACGAGCTCGAAAAGATTTTGACCTCCCGGGGCATCACCGTATACCACGACCGGGAGCTCCACGACTACCCCAGCTACGCCGGCTCCTACGAGCGGACGCTGACGGCCATAAACGCTCAAATCGAAGCGCACCCGGAGATATGCGCCGTCATCGACCTCCACCGGGACGCCCTGGAGGGGGATGGAAAGCTATATAAGACCGTGGCTCAGGTGGGCGACAGGCCGTCGGCCCAGGTGATGCTCATCTGCGGCACCAACTTTTCCGGCCTCAAGCACCCCGGCTGGCGGGACAATCTGAGCTTCGCTATGAAGCTCCAAAAGGCCATGGTCACGAAATACCCCACCCTGGCCCGGCCGCTTAAAATATCCGAGTACCGCTACAACCAGCACGCCACCCCCGGTTCCCTGATTTTGGAGGTGGGCACCAACGGCAACACCCTTCAGGAGGCGCTGACGGCCCTCACATATTTTGGCGACTGCATGGCCGGCGTGCTGACAGGCTGAATTTTTCCCCAATGTTTTTCAGGAAAAACACTTGACAAAACCGATTTAAAGAATTAATATTCTCTCATAAACCGATGATCCAGACAAGTACCCGAACAAAGGGCTCAAAGAGAGCCGCCGGCGGTGGAAGGGCGGCAGTACCGGTTCGGCGAATGGACTGAGGAGGGCGAGCCGAAAGCTTTTGGCGAGTAGGTCAGACGGGCGCTCCCGTTACAGGGCGTGACCGGTGAAGGCCGGTCGTGAGTGGGCGCACAGCGCCAATTTGGGTGGCACCGCAGAAGCTTCACGCTTTTGTCCCGAAAATTTCCGGGGACAAAGGCGTTTTCTTTTGTCCCGAAATAAGAAAGGAGCAAGAAAAATGAGCAACGAAAAAATCCCCTACAAAATCTACCTCACCGAGGAGGAGATGCCGAAAAACTGGTACAACGTCCGGGCGGACATGAAGGTCAAGCCCGCGCCCCTGGTAAACCCCGGCACCCTCCAGCCCATGACGGCCGCGGACTTAGCCCCCGTATTCTGCGACGAGCTCATCGCTCAGGAGCTGGACAACGACACTCAGCTCGTACCCATCCCCGAGGAGATTCTCGGCTTTTACAAGATGTACCGCCCCTCCCCCCTGGTCCGGGCCTACTGTCTGGAGGAGAAGCTGGACACCCCCGCACACATCTACTACAAATTCGAGGGCAACAACACCTCCGGTTCCCACAAATTAAACTCCGCCATCGCCCAGGCCTACTACGCCAAGAAGCAGGGTCTGAAGGGCGTCACCACCGAGACCGGCGCCGGCCAGTGGGGCACGGCCCTCAGCATGGCCTGCGCCTATCTGGGGCTTGACTGCAAGGTCTACATGGTCAAGGTGAGCTACGAGCAAAAGCCCTTCCGCCGCGAGGTCATGCGCACCTACGGCGCCTCCGTCACCCCCAGCCCCTCCATGGAGACCGGCGTGGGACGGAAGATTTTGGCCGAGCACCCCGGCACCACCGGCTCCCTGGGCTGCGCCATATCCGAGGCCGTGGAGGTGGCCACCTCCACCCCCGGCTACCGCTACGTTCTGGGCTCCGTCCTCAATCAGGTGCTCCTGCACCAGTCCGTCATCGGCCTTGAGACAAAGATCGCCCTTGACAAATACGGCATCGTCCCCGACATCATCATCGGCTGTGCCGGCGGCGGCTCCAACCTGGGCGGCCTCATCTCCCCCTTCATGGGCGAGAAGCTCCGGGGCGAGCGCGACTACCGGATAATCGCCGTGGAGCCCGCCTCCTGCCCCAGCTTCACCCGTGGCAAGTTCGCCTACGATTTCTGCGACACCGGCATGATCTGCCCCCTGGCCAAGATGTACACCCTTGGCGCGGGCTTCATCCCCTCCCCCAACCACGCCGGAGGGCTTCGGTTCCACGGCATGAGCCCGGTGCTCTCCCAGCTCTACCACGACGGCTACATGGAGGCCGTCAGCGCGGAGCAGACCGCCGTATTCGAGGCCGCCGAGTTCTTCGCCCGCACCGAGGGCATCCTCCCCGCCCCGGAGTCCAGCCACGCCATAAAGGTCGCCATCGACGAGGCGAAAAAGTGCGCCGAGACGGGCGAGGCCAAGAACATCGTATTTGGCCTCACGGGCACGGGCTACTTCGACCTTGTGGCATACGAGCAATATAATAACGGCACCATGACCGACCACATCCCCACGGACGAGGAGCTGGCCGTCGGCCTCGCCGGCCTTCCCGCTCAGCCCGAGTTTTGATTTGCTCCCGACCGCGAAAATCGCCCCCTGAAACCGTCAAATCGTGACCTTAATTTTGTTGAAAATCACCTTTGACGGGCAAAGTGAAAAGCATTAAAATAATAATACAACGTGTGGCACTCAATGCGTAAACCCGGTTGAGTGCCGCGCGTTGTATTTTTTTGCTGAAAGGAGCTTCAAAATGGAAGCTAAAAATCTGGGCTCTCAGCCCATCGGGTCCCTTATGGCCCGCTACGCGGTCCCCTGCGTCATTTCCCTCCTTGTGGGGGCCCTTTACAACATAGTTGACCAGATATTCATAGCAAACGCCGAATATCTGGGCTCCTGCGGCAACGCCGCGAACACCGTGGTATTCCCCCTGACGGTCATCGCCTTAGCCTTCGCCGTCATGATAGGCGACGGGTGCTGTGCCCTCGTGAGCCTCAGCCTCGGCCGGGACGACAGCGCCACGGCCCGGAAAAGCGTGGGCTCCAGCATCAGCCTCACCGTCCTCGGCGGCATCGTCCTCGGAGCTGTATATCTTATAGCGGCGACGCCCCTCATTACCTTATTCGGCGGCACCGTCAACGAGGAGACTTTCCGGCTCTCCCGGGAATACTTCTTCTGGATATCCCTGGGCATACCCCTTTACGTCTTTGGTCAGGCCATGAACCCCATCATAAGGGCCGACGGCTCCCCGAAATTTGCCATGGCCGCAACGCTCCTGGGGGCGGTCATCAACACTGTTCTGGACCCTGTCTTTATTTTCGTCCTCAAATGGGGCATGACCGGGGCGGCGGTGGCCACGGTCATCGGCCAGCTTGCCACAGCGGTCCTGTCGCTATGGTATCTTCTTCACATGCGCCAGGTCCGGCCCTCGGCGGCGGACCTCCGCCCGGATTTGGCCGTCGTCACAAAAACTCTCAGCCTCGGCCTCACCAGCTTTCTCTCCCAGATATCCTTAGTGGCCGCTATGGCGGCCATAAACAACATGGTCAGAAAATACGGCGCTCTTGACCCCGTATTCGGTCAGACCCAGTATGCCCAGATACCCATGGCCGTGGTGGGCATTGTCATGAAGTTTTTCCAGATAGTTATCTCCATCGTGGTCGGTATGGCCGCCGGGTGCATACCCGTGGCGGGGTACAATATGGGCGCCGGGCTTCGCGCCCGGGTAAAAAGCCTCTTCACCCTCCTTCTTATCTCCGAGGCCGCCGTCGGCTTTTTGGCGCTTCTGGCGGCGGAGCTCCTGCCGGGAAAGCTCATCGCCATCTTCGGCGCGGCCAATGAGAGCCCCTTCTACACCTCCTTCGCCCTGAAGGCCTTCCGGATATACCTTTGCATGGTGGTCCTGGCCTGCGTCAACAAGGCCTGCTTCATCTTCCTTCAGGCCATGGGCAAGGCCGCGGCCTCCACCATGCTCTCCATGGTCCGTGAGATCGTCTTTGGCGTGGGCTTTGCCCTTCTCCTGCCCCTTCGTTGGGGCCTTGATGGCGTACTGTGGTCCATGCCCGTCTCGGACCTTCTCACATTTGTCATCGCCCTCTTCCTCATCCGCCGCACCATGTCCGACCTCTCCCTCCCCGCCTCCCCGGAGCCGGTCAAGGGCTGAAAATCATTTAAAGCCCGCCCACTCATACACACCATAGAATCCCGCCCCTCACCGTGCAACCGGTAAGGGGCGGTCGATCTTTCGGTATTCACTTTAGTGTGGGACGGGTAAACTGAACGTTGGGTTGCTAATACACAAGTATCTCGTTTTCGTGTTTCATCGACTCTTCAACCAGCCGCCCATATGCGCCCATTGTAAAGGCAATGTCGCTGCTACGAATTGACAACAGCTTCATTTCCGGCTCGATTTTTAAGAATGTCATCATATCATCGGTAAGCACAATTTTACCGTCATCAGAGATAGTTGTCCACGCATAAGAACGCCCTTTGTACCGGATAAAGCTACCCGGTTTGGCGGTGTATTCCCGCAATGCCGGTGTATCTGAGAGGATATGTCCGAGCTTAGACGGGGCAAGCAAGCCTTTCCTTGTAACACAAAAACCGCCTGTACTTTTACTGCCTGTGAACAGATAGACCTTACCCTCCACCGTAATATCATGTTCTCGGATCGCCTGCTCCGGGAATTGCAACACACCGTCATTCCGTACTATTGATTTCCCAAATATGAATTTACCGCCCTTATTCATCTGAGGCATTGTCTCATCACCTCCGCAAATCTGCAATTTTATTTCAAACTTGCCCGACAGATAAAGACGCGAAGCGCATTTTTCTGTTCGGCAAGTACACTTGGGATAGCCGCTTTGCTCCGGTAAGGGGATGTAGCCCCCTTGAGATTGCGAAGCGACGAAACCTCTGCCAAGGCACGATTCGCAGTCGGAGGTTGGCTTTCTGCTGTCAGAGAGAGCCTTCCGAGCGCACGATACATAGTCGAGAGACTATGTATAGAAGTGCGCCCTTTAGTTCCTAAAGGGTTTTACGACATCTCGACAAACTGGAATTTATCGTTCCGATTCACTTCCCGAACAGCAGGAATATCTATCACACTATATCATTACTTTTTCGTTTACA
>CANQUO010000069.1 GCA_947627085.1 uncultured Oscillospiraceae bacterium | reverse complement strand
GGAACCTATGCCGACGTCACCAACGAAGCGGCGATCAAGCGCATGATTCTGTATAAATAAGGAGGTCACTTAAGATGGCAAGAATCAAAGGCGCGATGATGACGCGCAAAAGAAGAAATAAAGTCCTGAAGCTGGCCAAGGGCTACTGGGGAGCCAAGTCCAAGCACTTCAAGATGGCCAATCAGGCCGTTATGAAGTCCCTGACCTACGCCTACATCGGCCGCAAGCAGAAAAAGCGCGACTGCCGCAAGCAGAAAAAGCGCGACTACCGCAAGCTCTGGATCACCCGCATCTCCGCCGGGTGCAAGATGAACGGCATGAACTACTCCACCTTCATGCACGGCCTTAAGCTGGCGGGCATCGACATGAACCGCAAGATGCTCTCCGAGACCGCCATCCACAACCCCGAGGCGTTCACACAGCTGTGCGCCACAGCAAAGGCCGCCCTTTAAAGCTTAAAAAGTCAAAAGAAAATGCCCCTCCCTTTCGGGAGGGGCTCAGTTTTTCAAGAAACTCAAATTCAAACTGATTTTCGCGGCGACATGCGCGTCGCGAAAATTACCTTTTGTTTCTCCTCTGTCGGAAAAGGCCGCAGGCCTTTTTTGACAGGTTATGTTTTCAGTGGATGACGACTTTTGTGCCGGGGAGGATGTTCTCAAGCATCCAGTAGGCGTCCTCGTCGTACATGCGCACACAGCCGGCGCTGATGGGGAAGCCTATCCGGTCGTCGATAAGCCGCGTGTGGGAGGGGTTCCAAAGGCGGGAGTGGAAGGCGTAGCCCGAGCCCACATTGAAGCGGACCACCGGGCGGACTATGTAGCTTCCGTGGTTCCAGCCGTTGGGCTGGGAATACCAGACCGTGTACTCGCCCACCGGCGTGCCGCTACCGGAGGCGCCGGTGCCGCAAAGGAAGGTCTTTTCCAGTACCCAGTTGCCCTTTGAGCCCTTGAAAACGTTGACCCGCTGATATGTAAGGTTCACCCAGACGAGCCTGTCGGTGGCGCTCTCATAGCCCTTGGCGTTGACGAACACCGTTTTCATGTTCTCGTCGTAGTCGTGCTCCAGGGCCCATTGGAGTGTCCTGTCGCCGGCGTACTTGTGGGTGACGGTGGCCAACGCCTCCTCGGGCGTGACGCCCACCGTGAGCTTCACTCCGCCGGAGGCCACGCGGCGGCCCTGGGTGAGCTTCAAGCCCACGTACACCGTGCCGGAGGCCGGGGGGCTCTCAAGCGGCATGTCCAGCGTAAGCTCCAACCCCTGGGGGCCAACGGTGACCGAGTGGCTCTTCGCCGGCACGCCGTTCACCGTCCAGACGGCCAGGCACTTGGTGTCGACTGGGTTTTCAAGCCTGGCCCGGGCCAATATCCTGTTATTTCCGCTCCCGGCGTCCTCGACCTTCACCTTCATGCCGGTCATCACGGAATAAAACCTGTCGATGCCGAAGCTCACCCTGTCGGAGGCCGTCTCGGTGACGCCGCCGGCGTTTTTCGCCGTGGCCACCAGCTTTATCTCCGGCCTGTCCGTGAGCTTCTCGTCAAAAACAAGCCTGTGCGTTAATTTAAGCTCCGTCTCCTCGGGCCCAACGGCGGCCTCCTCGTCCCCGATGAGCTCCCCGTTTAAATACCAGCTGAGCTTGCAGTCCACCGGGAAGGGATTTGTCAGCGTGGCGCTGGCCGTCAGCGTATCCCCGGGCTTTATGGTAGAGGCCGTGTCTATGTCGATCGAAAGGTCCCCAAGTCCCGTGGGTCGCTTGTCCTCGGTAGTCCCGGCCGGGAGGGAACAGTCGGAGCGGTATGTAAGGCTCGTGAGCTTATCCGCCTCCCCCTCGCCGTCCACGCGGCATCCCACGCCGCCTAAAACGATCTCCCCGGCGCCGCCGTCCAAGGTGACGGCGTTGTCCGTGCCGTAAAGCTCCACCTTGTCGATTTTCGATGTGGCGGCCTTCACCTCACAGCTCTTACTGTCCTCCGTCAGCTCAAGCCTCCCGGCGCTTCCGCCCCAGGGGATGTTGACCCGCGCGTCCTCCCCCGTGATCTTGACCGAGGTCACCGGGCTCGCCACTGTGACCGCGCGCCCAGAGCCGGATATCTCAAGCTCATCAACTCCCCCGGCGACGCGCACCTCTCCCGGCGCATCATCGCCGATAACGAGCCTCCCTATATGGCCGGCGTTGACCACGGCCCTGTCCCCCTCTCCCCGGAGGACCAGCTCGTCCGCCGTGACATCTCTGCCCACGGAGACGACAGCGGGCGTCTCCGTCTCGGCCACGGCCGCCGGAGCGGCGGCAAGGGCAAGGATAAGCGCGGCCAGCACGCAGATGGGGAGCCTTGAAAGGTTCTTCAAAAAACACCACCTCGGTCCTAATATTTCAACTTATATTCTATAAAATATTGCCACTTAAGTCAATAAAAAAATTGTCCCGGGGCGGTATATATTTTTCGGATATACCCATATGGACTGAAAAGATATGAAAAAATTACCGCGCACATGTAACTTGGGGTTGACTACGTGATTATTTTACGTTATTATAAGCTTATGAATGGACATTTTGGAATGTCGTATGGATAAAACGGGCTACGCCTGAAGAAAACGCGGGGTGTGCGGAATATGAAATACAAGGTTTTTGACATCTATGAAATATCCGGCCTTGAAAGGCCGAAAAACGCCGCCGGGACCCTGACGGCCTATGTGCCCGAGGGACCGGCACAGTGGGGCGTGAAGCTCCGGCTCCGTCCGGCGGTGCTGATACTGCCCGGCGGGGCCTACGCCTACTGCTCCGAAAGGGAGTCCGAGCCCATAGCCCTCAAATTCGCCTCCGCCGGCTGGGCGGCTTTCACCTTAAGCTACTCCTGCGCCCCCCACGCCTTCCCCGTCTCACTGCGGGAGGCGGCGGCGGCCATGGTATACATCCGCGAAAACGCGGGCGACTTCGGCGTCGACCCACACATGGTGGCGGCCATCGGCTTTTCCGCCGGCGGGCACCTGTGCGGGACATTGGGGACAATGTATGACGCGCCGGAGGTCCGGGACATCGCCCCGGCGAATATGATCCGGCCCGACGCTCTGGGGCTTTGCTACCCCGTGGCCGTGAGCTGGGGTCCCACCCATCAGGAGAGCTTTGAAAATATCTCCGGCGGGGACAAAACGCTCCGGGAGAGGCTGAGCCTTGATAAGCTGGCCCGGCCCGACATGCCCCCCACCTTTTTGTGGCACACAAGGGACGACCAGGCCGTGCCCTGCCGCAACAGCCTCGTCACCGCCCTGGCCATCGAGGAGGCCGGGGTAAAGCTGGCCCTTCACGTCTACGCCCACGGCCACCACGGCCTGTCCACCGCTGACGTGCGGACAAACCCCAGCTTCGCCCTCCCCGAGGTCAGCGGCGATATAACCGGCTGGATGGACGCAATGCTCGACTTTTTCGCGGAGCAGGGCCTTAAAATCCACGACGAGGAGGATGTGAAATGAACTCCATCCTCTACGTTGGCGAGCATCCCAAGACCTACGATGTCACCGAGCACACCCACGACGAATACGAGCTCGTCTACTGCACCGGCGGCCACGGGGCCTTTACCTTTGAGACCGGCGAGGTCATCAGCTACGACGAGGGGGACGTAGTGGTCATACCGCCCAAAATGTCCCACGCCAACTCCTCCGACGACGGCTTTACGAATATCCACATGCGGGTGGCCTCCGCCACCTTCCACAGCAAGGGCCCCTTCAAGATATCCGACGACGAGGGCCGTTTCCGCTTCGCCTTCACCGACGCCCGGTACTACTACCAATCCGACATAACAAAGCGCGAGCTGGTGCTGGAGGCGTTGGGGGACCTTATAGCCAGCTACATGCTGGTGCACCTTTCCAACAGCGGCTTCTCCGAGCCCGTGGAGCAGATACGCGTGGCCATAATGCACAGCTACACCCAGCCGGACTTCGCTCTGGACGCCGCCATCCGAAAGCTCCCCTTCCACTACGACTACCTCCGAAAGCTCTTTAAAAAGGAGATAGGCGTCACGCCCCTGGAGTACATGACCAGCCTCCGGATGAAAAAGGCCGAGAGTATGCTCTCGGCCATGTGGAGCCGGGACTACTCCGTGGCGGAGGTGGCGGAGATGTGCGGCTATTCAGACCCTCTCTACTTCTCCCGGGTGTTCAACAAGCACTTCGGGTGCTCCCCCTCGGCCTTCGCCAAGGAACAGCGCCGCCGCGCCATGGAGCGCGCGGTGGGCCAGCCCATAGAGTGATGATGCCGCTCCGGGCGGACGGTGGGCCATTGAGTGATGATACTGCTCCGTTTTGTGAATATCTTCTGTCGAAAATGATATTGAACGGGCAATTTTGCCGGTGTATAATGATAAAAACGGCTGACATTTTGTGCAACAAGCATAAATAATTTCGCAATCAGTATAAAGGAGGCGTGTAATATGAAGCTGTGCATCCGTGGGCACGATCTGGGCGTGAAGGGCACCGGCGATATAATCTCAAGGGTGAAGGCCCTGGGCATCGACGGCCTTCAGCTGGTGTGCTACAAATCCTACGACGACATACCCTACGCCGTGGGTGGGCTCACGCCGGAGCGCGCCCGTGAGATCGGCGACGCTCTCAAAGCCGCCGGGGTGTGCGTGCCCCTGGTGGGGGCCTATTTCAACCAAGCCCATCCGGACAGGGCCAAGGCCCAAAAGGGCTTTGACGTGTTCGCCGACTACCTTGGCAAGCTCAAGGCCCTGGGCGGAGAGTACGTGGGCAGTGAGACCGGCTCCTATAACGGCGACCCCTGGATATACCACCCGAAAAACCGCATGCCCGAGGCCTATGAGCAGGTGGCCGATACCTTCGGGCGCCTTGCCGATATCGCCGCTGGTCACGGCGTCAATATCGCAATTGAGGGCGCGGCGGGCCACGTGTGCTGGAACCCGAATATTTTGAACCGTGTCATAAAGATGATGGACCGGCCCAACGTGAAGGTCATATTTGACCTCTATAATTACATGGACGGTCACAACCAGTACGACTACCTCGACATCCTCGACCGGGGGCTGGAGCTCTTCGGGAAAAACATACTCCTCTTCCACATGAAGGACTGCCTGCTCACCGACGACGGCTCCGCCCCCAAGCAGGTGGGCTTCGGCCGTGGCGACCTTGACAAGGAGGCCATACTTGGCAAAATAAAGGCCTCAAACCCCGACGCCGTGCTGGTGCTGGAGGGCACCGTGGGCGAGGATATCGAGTACGCCGTCAAGACCATACGGGATATCTGGGCGCGGGTGTAAACCCTCAGTCGCTTCGCGACAGCTTGGCGCGGGGGCTGAGGCGGTAGGAACCCTCAGTCGCTACGCGACAGCTCATCTCCGCGCTAAGAGCCGCCGCTCCGCGGCGGTTGCGCTGTGATGCACGCCTGCGGGCGTAGCCTTCCGTGCTTCGCACGCAAGGGCACCAAAGAGGTAGGAACCCTCAGTCGCTTCGCGACAGCTCCCTTCCAGGCTACGCCTGCAAGGGAGCCAAAGAGGTAAATTTGATTTTTAAAATAAATTTCAATTTTTACATATCAGGAGGTACAATATGAATATCAACTTTGATGTGCGCTACGCCAACCATCCGGAGGATTCCAAGCACTACACCACCGAGGACCTTCGCCGGCACTATCACATCTCCCACATCTTCCAGCCCGACTCCATAAACCTGACCTATTCCCATCAGGACCGCATCATCGCCGGCGGCATCATGCCGGTGGAGGAGGACCTGGTCCTGGGCTCCTTCAAGGAGCTGGCGGCCCCCTACTTCCTTGAGCGCCGGGAGCTTGGCGCCATCAACATCGGCGGGCCCGGCGTCATGGTCCTTGACGGCACGGAGTATAAGGTCGGCACCAAGGACGGCATCTACGTGGGCATGGGCACAAAGGAGCTGGTGTTCAAGTCCGTCGACAAAACAAACCCCGCCAAGTTCTATGTAAACTCCTCCCCCGCCCACCGCACCTGCCCCACCGTGCTCATCCCCATGGAGAAGGCCCGCTACAACCACCTGGGAAGCCAGGAGACGGTGAACGAGCGCATCCTGCGCCAGTACATCCACCCCGCCGTGTGCGAAAGCTGCCAGCTCTCCATGGGCATGACCGCCCTTCTCCCCGGCAACGTGTGGAACACCATGCCCAGCCACACCCACGAGCGCCGCATGGAGGTCTATATGTACTTTGAGGTCGCCCCCGACCAGTGCGTATTCCACATGATGGGCCAGCCCCAGGAGACCCGTCACCTGGTCATGCACAACGAGGAGGCCGTCATCTCCCCCAGCTGGTCAATCCACTCCGGCGTGGGCACCGCCAACTACACCTTCATCTGGGGCATGTGCGGCGAAAATCAGGACTTCGACGACATGGACGGCATACCCACCCAGAATCTGAAATAAAATTTCCCCCCGGCACGCAAAATATGCCGGGGAATATCGGTAAAACGCTTTTAGGAGGGCATTTGATGAACACTATTGAACGCTACGTGGAGCGGGTCATGGCGGACTCCACCCCCAGCACGCCGCTGTGGAACATCGAGAAGATAAAGGAGGGCAAAATAAACGGCTGGAATTACATCGACGGCTGTATGATGATCTCCCTTTTGAACCTCTACGCCATAACCGGCGAGAAGAGATATTTCGACTTCGTGGACAACTTCATCGACTTCTACGTCCACGACGACGGCTCCCTGCTCGGGTATTCCGAGGAGGACTACAACCTTGACAACATCTGCGAGGGCCGGGTGCTCTTTGACCTCTACAACGCCACGGGCAAGGAGAAATACCGCAAGGCCATCGAGATACTCCACGGCCAGCTTCTCCGCCAGCCCCGCACCGTGGAGGGCAACTTCTGGCACAAGGCCATCTACCCCAACCAGGTCTGGCTGGACGGGCTCTACATGGCCCAGGTTTTTTACACCCGCTACACCACGGAGTTTGAAAACTGCGCCGGCTATGACGACATCCGCCGCCAGTTCCACACCGTCCGCGAGAAGATGTTCGACCCGGAGACCGGCCTTTACCGCCACGGCTACGACGCCTCCAAAAAGGCCTTCTGGGCCGGTGAGGACGGCAAGTCCAAAAACCCCTGGCTCCGCTCCCTGGGCTGGTTCGCCGCCGCGCTGGTGGACGTCATAAGCTACATCGCCCCCGGCCACGACGACTTCAAGGACGAGATAATATCCATCGCCCGGGAGCTCGCCCAGAACCTCATCCCTTACATCGACACCAAGACCGGTATGCTCTATCAGGTCCCCAACCAGGTGGGCCGTGAGGGCAACTATCCCGAGACCTCCGGCAGCGCCATGGTGGCCTACTTCTTCCTGAAGGGCGCGCGCCTGGGCATCCTGGATTACAGCTGTTGCCCCCGTGGCGCGGCCATATTCCAGTCCATCTGCGACCGGTACCTCACCGAGCGCGACGGCAAGCTGAACCTGGGCGGTATCTGCCTTGTCGCCGGCCTCGGGCCCGAGAACAACCGCCGCCGGGACGGCTCCTTCGAGTACTACATCTCCGAGCCCGTGGTGGAGAACGACGCCAAGGGCGTGGCCCCCTTCCTCATGTGCTACACCGAGCACCTTCTGAGCCACGAGCTGGACGAGGAGTAATACCCGCAATAAAATATTCGAGGATGGCAAAATTATCTGCCATCCTCGTTTTTTCATGGATTTTCTTTAAAATCCAATCGTATTTTATTTCTCCCCGGCGTCAACGCACCCGTAAACCCTTCGCATAAGCTCGGGGTGGAGATTTGCGTAGTTGGGAAGGTAGTTGAGCACGTGCTGAACGTAAAAGACGCTCAATCGTCTCTTTGGCTCCATCACCGCCAACGCCCCCGCCGCGCCGTCCCAGCCGAACTCCCCCTTCGGGAACTCGTCGTCCGTAAGGTGGACGCGCATGCCCAATGCGTAGCCCTCGGCCTCGGAGGGCTTCATGGTGTCGTGATAGTCCCGAAGCGTCTCGCCGGCGAGCTGGTTTTCCGTCATGACCCTCACCGTTTCCGGCTTTAATATCCTCGCCCCGTTGGCCCCCTCGCCGCCGCAGGCCAGGGCGTCAAGAAATACGGCGTAGTCCTCCGCCCGGCAACAGATGCCCGCACCGCCGGAGTCGTAGTCCGGGGTGAGCTGGTGGGTGTTGTCCCGGTCCACCTCGAACATGTAAAGCTCCTTATCGTGCCAGCAAAGCTGGGAGGGCATCCGCTCCATCTTGGCCCCGTCCGGCCGGAAGGTCACGCCGGTGACGCCCAATGGAGCGAAGATGTGGTTTTCCAGATAGTCCGAAAATCTCTCCCCGGAGGCGGCCTCGACGACCGCGGCCATCACGTCGTGGCACATGCTGTACCGAAAATGGGTGCCCGGGTCAAATTCCAGCGGCTCGGAGGCCAGCATACGTATGAGCTCCCGGGTGCCGGCCTTTTTCTCCTTTGCCGCCATAATGGCGGGGAGCGTCTGGTCGTAGCTGAAGCCCCCGGTCATGGTCATGAGGTGCCGGACGGTCAGCGCGCTTTTCGCCGGGCGGACTTCTCCGCCGTCCCTCACCTTGAGGCGCTCATACTCGGGAAGGTACCCGCTCACCGGGTCGTCAAGGCCCAGCTTG
The DNA here is from genome assembly GCA_947627085.1 of uncultured Oscillospiraceae bacterium. GTDB lineage: Bacteria > Bacillota > Clostridia > Oscillospirales > Oscillospiraceae > RUG626. The sequence continues at coordinate 1,304 of CANQUO010000069.1, read as the reverse complement.
CCCTGTTCCCACAACTGCATGGCGGCGGTCATGGTGGCAAGCTTCGTGCAGGAGTATATCCAGTACCACTCGCCGCCCCGGATGGGCTCGCCGCCCTTCCAGCCCATGTGGCCGGCAAAGTGGCGGTAGACGGGCCGGTGGTCCCGGTATATGACGCACTCGCAGGCCGGTATGCCGTAAAGCTCCTCAACGCTGTTTAAAAATTCCGTCACCGGCTCGAAGCTCATACCCATTCCCCATCTCCTGTCTCTATGACGGCCTCAAAGGGCCGCAACGATACCGTCTCGCCCCCGAGCGGGAAGTGACAGCCGCTGTTTTGATTGTTGAAAAAGAAGCGGTAGGTCCCGCCCTCGCCGGACCTTGTGGTGACCTCCACGCCCCGGGGCAGTGTGGTCAGCATGGGTATGGCCTGGTCCCGCAGTACCTCGGTCATGAGGGTCCTGTACATGGCCTTCTCCCCGACGGTGCCCACGTAATAGGCCCTGCCCTCCCCGAAGGCGTGCTTTGTGACGGCCGCGGCTCCGGAGTAAAAACGCCCCTCGTAGCGAGCCCAGACATCGGCCGTGTCGGGCTCTATGATGTCGCACCAGCCGGTGACGGTGTAGCTCTCCCCCTTGGCGGCGGAGACGCGCTGTCTCAGCTTCCCGATGGGGTCGTATTCGGCCACGTGACAGCCGCACAGCCTTCTGAACACCGTGGGCAGGGGCTCGCCGAACACGCAGTTGCCCGTCTTGTCCTTCACCCCGGAGCGGTTCGTTATTATCACCGTGCCGCCGGCGGCGGCGAACGCCTCAAGTCTCTCGGAAAGTCCCGGCTCTATTATGTGGTGAGCGGGCACAATGACCACCTTGTACCCGTCAAGGGGCTCCGTCTCGTGTATGACGTCGGTGTTCACGCCGAGACCCGCGCAGGCCTCCTCAAAGAGCCGAAGCTGTGTCCAGTAGGCGAAGCTCCCGGATTGGCGCTGATTTTTAATGGCGAACTCCTGGTCGGCGGAGTAGAGTATGGCCACGTCGCTCCGCACGGTGGTCCTGTCCAACTCCGGCAGGCGCTCCAGCCTTTTGAAGAGCTCCCGGAACTCGGCGAAGCGGCGGTTTTCCCCGTTGTCGTGGTCAAGTAAGCCGTGGCCCATCATCTCAGCGCCTGAAAGAGCCGAGCGCCAACGGTAAACGCACATGAGATCGGCCCCGTGGGCGATTGCCTGGAGGGCGTAGCCCGCCAGCTGTCCCGGCTCCGCGGTGGGTCCGAAGGGCGCCCAGCAGCCGCCGGGACCGGCGAGCTCTTCAAGTATCCAGTAATTTTTT
>CANQUO010000068.1 GCA_947627085.1 uncultured Oscillospiraceae bacterium | reverse complement strand
GCGCATAACGCCGGAGTACACCCGCCAGCTGGCCGACGGGATATTCTGCCTTATGCGTAAGCTCGGCGCTTGGACGGGGCCGGTAATCGAGCCCCGGTGCCCCATCGTCTCCGCCGACGGTAAGGTGAGCTTCATAAACGCCGGGGCCTCCGGGATATTCCTGCCCCAGGTGGAGCACACAAGGCGCGTCATGCCCGGAGACCGGATAGGGGACATCGTGGACCCGCTGACGGGGAAGGTGTCGGAGCGCGTCTACTCCCCCTGCGCGGGGATGGTGTTCACCCTTCGGGAATACCCGGTGGTGGACGAGGGCTCGCTGATCGCCCGGATATTGGAGGTGTGAAGATGGAGAAAAAGACGGTATTTCAACTCAAATCCCTCTACCGGGACGCTTTGAGGGTGACGGGCTTCACCTTCGGCTCCGGGGAAAAGTCCGCTTGCGTGGTGGGGGCGCTCAGGGGCAACGAGGTCCAGCAGCTCTACACCTGCTCACAGCTCGTGAAGGCGCTGAAGGAGATCGAGGCCCAGGGGAAGATAGTCCCCGGCAAGTCCGTTCTGGTGGTCCCGTGCGTCAACTCCGCCTCCATGAATATACGCAAACGCTTCTGGCCCACGGACAACACGGATATAAACCGCATGTTCCCCGGTTACGATCTGGGGGAGACTACCCAGCGCATTGCCGCCGGACTTTTTGAGGAGATCAAGGACTACAAAAACGGCATCCAATTTGCCAGCTTCTATGTCCCCGGCGTGTTTGTGCCCCACGTTCGTATCATGAAAACGGGATGGGAAAACTCGGAAAAGGCCAGGGAATTCGGCCTGCCCTACATCCTTCTGCGCCAGCCCCGCCCATACGACACCACGACCCTCAACTATAACTGGCAGGTCTGGGAATCCGACGCCTTCTCCGTCTACGCCGGGACTACCGATACCATCGACCGCGATGATGTGACTCTGGCCGTGAACGCGGTCCTGAATTTCCTGCGCAAGGAGAACATCATCTCCGGCTCCAGGCACATCCACGAGGGATATATCTCCGAGGTCATTGACGAGGGGGACCTTATGAACATCCAATCACACACCTCCGGCATCATAGACTCGTTCCTGTCCCCCGGCGCCAATGTGGCCAGAGGCCAGACGCTGGCGCAGGTGCTGGACCCCTACGACGGCTCTGTCCGCGAACAGCTCACCGCCCCCACAGACGGCGTCATATTCTTCGCCCAGGAGGACCCCCTGACATACGCCGGCTCCTGCGTATATAAGCTCATTCGGTAGTAAATGCTAATCAAATTACGCTCGCTTGCCGCAAACGCCCCGCGCTCAGGAACTCCGCCCAATTCACTTGCGCCGCAAGCTTTTCTAAAAGATAGTAGTTTTAACCACTTATTCCAATACCCGCCGGATTTCCTGCGAAAATCGGGAAATCCGGTACTTTTTTGGTTGTTTCAGTTGACGCTTTCGTTTCCCTGACCCACTTCTGACCCCAACGGAAATTTGGAGCGGAAGGGATAGGGTAGCATAAAGCCGTGGGATTCCTTATTCAACGGCGTTTTTTGATAGCCCCAATTCGATTTTTGTGTTCCCAGTCAAGTCGCTGTTTAATTTCTTATAAGGCTTTAATTGAAGTTGTTTTTTTCTCCTTTTTCCCGCAACCGGGGAGGGAGAAAAGGGTACTTATAGGGTGAAGGGCCCTGAAAGAAAAAAGAAAGGAGGCGAAGGCGTGGAGGACGAGGCGATCATCGAGCTCTATTTTGCCCGGGACGAGCGGGCGCTCCGGGAGACGGAGGCCAAGTACGGCCACCTATGCTGTCAGGTGGCAAGCAACATCCTGGGTTCACCCCAGGACGCGGAGGAGTGCGTCAACGATGTCTATCTGGCGCTTTGGGACGCCATCCCCCCGGCAAGGCCCCGGAGCCTTATGGCCTTCGTCTCCGGCATCACCCGCCGCCAAGCCCTGAAAAGGCTCCGCCACGACACCGCCGGAAAGCGTTCCGCCGGGTGTCTGGTGCCCCTCTCAGAGCTTGCGGAAGTCCTGCCGGACGAGAGCTTCAGACCTGAGGTGGAGGACGGGGAGTTGGCCCGGCTCATCGGGAGTTTTCTCAGAAAACAGAGCCCGGAGGCCCGGTGCGTCTTTGTCCGCCGTTACTGGTACTTCGACTCCGTGCGGGACATCGCCGGACGGTACGGCTTCAGCGAAAACAAGGTGAAATCCCTCCTGTTTCGTGGGCGGAACCGTCTGAGAGACTATCTGAGAAAGGAAGGTATCTCTATATGAATATACCAAGGATTGCCGACGTCCTGGGCCTCATCGACGAGGAGCTGCTGGACGCTGAGCTCCCAAAGAGAAAATGGCGCGGCAAAACCGCCAGAATCTTGCTTGCCGCCGCCTGCGTGTGCCTCGTTCTGGGGACAGTCACCGCCCTCGCCACCGGGGCGGGAACCACGCTTTTGGCGAAGTTCCGAAAGGGGGAGGACGGCGGCTTCGAGTCCGGCTACGACATGGCTGCCCAACTGACGCCCTTCCCGGAGGAGGCCCTGACCGGGGACATCCGGGAGGTCCCGGCTATTATCCGCCGACAGATTGAGGAGGCCACCCCCTGGTCAAACCAGTTCCCCAACACCTACTACCGTGTGTTCGACACCGCCGCCCAGGCCCTGAAGTACGTGGGCCTTGAGGAGCTCCGGCCCATCCGTTGGGATGTAGAGGAGACGGGGACAACTCTCTCCGTCTTTGGGGGACAGCGGGGGGAGATTACCAGTGTAAGCATTATGACTCAATGCCAGAAGGGGGATGTGCACCTCCAAACCGAGGCGTGGCTGCGCACGGAAAACGACAGTGCGGACGCCACATTCAGCGTCCGCACCACGGAGGATGTGGATTACACGGAGGAGAGCTTCACCGCCGCCGGGGGCTTTGACTGCCATGTGATCCGCTCCACCGCCCTGGAGAGCGGCTTTGTCACCTATGACGGCCACATCATCCGTGCCGGCATACTCTACACCCTCCACGCCGCCTACCCGCCCTCCGAAGAGGCCAAGGCCGACGAGCTTCTCCACACCTGGGCCGACCAGTTTGAGCCGGAAACGAGGTGAAAAGAGTCCGATGAAGAAACGATTTATAACAGTTGTCCTGGCCGCGCTTCTCCTTTTCTCCCTCTCCGCCTGCGGGGAAACGGCGTCGGAAAAGGACATTGAATTGGATATGGACGCCATTGCCCAAGCTCTGTGTGCCAGCGGGTATTTTTCCGGGGAAATGGCCATGATGGACCCTGAATCGGTGCCTGAGCTTTTGCTTTTGGATGGGGATAGGGTCGAGGCATCGACAGAGGATTTGGTGGACGCCAGATACTACGGCGTGACAATAGGCATTTCCGCCAATCAGTTTATTCTGCTTGAGGGAGCCGATTTGCAAGCGTCGGATCGATTGGAAGAAGCGCTGAAGACCTACGCCGAGGACCAAAGGACGGGGTTTGAGCTCTATCTCCCGGAACAGGCGGCGCGGTTCGAGAACTTCATTTTGGAGCGCCAAGGTAAATATCTCCTCTTTGCCATAGGAGAGGACCGTGAGGCGCTGTCCGACCTTTGCCGCCAGCTTATGAGCGGTGAGACAGAAAATAGGAATTGATCCTTTTGCTAATTCCCGGTTGTCAACAAAAATATATTTTCTGATTGTAACAGCGCCAATTTACCCATTAGTCATTTCCCCATCGGTAATTATGCTGATGGGGAAATATTTATACGCATCCTATATGGTTTCAAGGATTGCTCTCTCCTGCTCATCAAGGGTTGCCCGCAGCTTTTCCTCAATTCGCTTCAGTATTTCTCTTTCCTCCGGCATTGGCCGGTCCATTTGCTCGATGGGGCGGATGTTCAAAACCCGCCGGATTTTCCGCAAAGATCGGGAAATCCGGTACTTTTTTGGCTGTTTTACTTGGTGTCACTGTTTCCATGACCCACTTCTGACCCCAACGGGAATTTGGAGCGGAAGGGATGGGGTATCATAAAGCAGTGGAACACGCAGTCCCACGGGTTTTTTAGTTGTGGCGGGGTAGATTTTGTTCGGGTGGCTGCTCGTGTCATTTTCCCGTTGTACAAAAAATGTTACTTTTGCGCGGTTTTGTCGTCTATGTATATAGACGCGTCTGATGATAGCAAAGGAGAAGGGGTGGAGGACATCACGGATGAGGATATCATCGCGTTGTATTGGCAACGCGACAGCAACGCCATTGAAGCGACAGGCAGGGCTTATGGCACATATTGCTATGCGATCGCCCACGGGATTTTAAAAAGCCCGGAGGACGCGGAGGAATGTGTGAACGACACGTGGATGCGGGCATGGAACACGATCCCCCCAAAGCGGCCACAAAATCTTCGCGTATTCCTCGCGAAAATCACAAGGAATCTGGCTTTTGATAAATTCAAGAGCCGGTACACCCAAAAGCGTGGCGGCGGAGAGATATGCCTTGCGCTGGAGGAGCTGGAGGAATGTATCGACGCGGGGGCGGACCTGGAGTCGGAGGTCATGGCAGAGGAGCTTCGGGAGGGCATCAACGGCTTTCTGCACGGACTGCCCGGGCGGGATCGGGATATATTCCTTCGGCGGTATTTTTTCGTAGAGTCCACAGACGATATTGCCGCGCGGTACGGGATGACAAGGAGCGCCGTTCTCATGGCGTTGTCGCGTACGCGGCAAAAATTGAAGCTTTATTTGAAGAAGGAGGGCCTTATAGGATGACAAACGACAAGCTTTTTGAGCTCATCGGAGCGGCGGACGATGAGCTTTTGGAGCAGAGTGATTGGAGGATTCAAAAGAAAAAAGCCGGGTTCAGGGCGAAAACGGTGATAGCGGTCGCCGCCGCCATTGCGGCCCTTTTGGCGGTTATTGGGACTGCGGCGGCGATGATGTGGGTCGATCCTGTAAGCCTCATTGCAGACGCCTTTGCCAAAAGAGGGGTCGACGAAACGCCGAATCGAATCGAGGAACAAATCAAGGATGGCGAGTGGGTCGCTCTCAACGACGACAATGTGGCGATTATTGTTCCGGAATCGCCCGTAAAAATACTGCTGAGCTCAGACGGTGGGCAGACCTGGAGAGAGTCCATCATTGAAAACAGCGAAGGGATGGAGGCGTTTGACGACTGGCACGATAATATTGTATATTACGGAGGATATATAGGCTTCTTCGGTGAAAACGGCGGATACCTTGTCTTAAAAGCTCCAACAGCTTTGGGCATTGAGCCTATTAGAATCTTTCTGACAGGAGATGGAGGCGACACCTGGCGGGAGATTGGAAATCCCACGGATATACACCCGTCCGTGTCCACCGGCGCGGGCTTCTCCACATCCCTGATCGGTTTTATCAGCTATCAGTACCGTGAGGACACGGAGCCGGATATCTGGCGAACCTTAGACGGCGGGGAAACCTGGGAGAAGCTCACTGTCAAGCTCCCCGACGGATACACGGAGGACTACCGATTCACGCCGCAGACTCCCAGCTTTGACGGGGCCGAGGGCGTCTACCCCATCGAGGTGGTCAGGGACGGCATGGAGGAGACGATCTATATGTACAGCCACGACTTTGGGCTGACGTGGAGCTTTGGGTAATGCTTTTAGTCACAACCTCCCTCTTAGCCGGAGGTTGTGATAGCCTGTCGAAAAAGGCCTGCGGCCTTTTCCGACAAAGGGGAACGTGCGGAAGATTTTGCGTGAATTTTGCGAAATTCACGCGAAATCTCCCTGCTGTCGCCCTGCGCGCACGGCCCGAAGGGCCGCACACTTGGGCGACAAAAGGGATTTTTTCCGACGTACATGCCGCCGGAAAAAATGTTTGATTTGAGTTTTTTGACAAACTGTTACAACCTCCGTCTTAGCCGGAGGTTGTGATTCGACGCCGCTTTGAGGCGCTATATGCGCAAAAGAGAGTCTGGAATAAGTGCCTCCGGGCTCTCTTTTTGTTTGGATTTTACACGTCCTACCCTCCGCCCCAAAGCCGCGCACGGGGGCGGCAATCGCGTCACGGCGGCAGATGAAGAAGAGCGCAAGATGGTGGAAGTCCAAAGCCGATTTACGACTTTTTGACGATTGGCAAGATCATTGCAAAATATGAGATCATATTATACCCCGCGTGCGCCGTTATACAGCAGACGACCGAGCCGGTCCGTAAGTAGATCAAGCCTAATACAATGCCGCAGATCAGCGAGGATAGAGTTTGCACCATGTTGAAATGGAGTAGCGCAAAGACCGCCGATGATATGGCAAGCGCGGTTAATTTTCCGTAGTTTACCGTTAACCCGCCAAGCAAAAAGCCCCTCGTCAGTATCTCCTCCATGAACGGCGCAAGGATACAGACCTGAATGAAGCTTATCACCGGTGCTTCGCTTAAATGTCGAAGCGTCTCCTGATACCGCTCCTCACTTCCCGGAAGCATTCCCTCAAATATGGGGTCTAAAAACCTGTCCAGAAGAAAGTACAACGCTGCCGCACAGCCTGCCGCCAGGATCATGCCTTGAAACGTGATTCCGTAAGCCATGTTAAGCTGAAAATGGCCTTTTGTTTTCAGCAGAAGCAAGAAGCCTCCCATACAGAAAGCGACTGAGATCAAATTCAGGAGCCTTGCGTGACCGGGCGCTACTTTTCTCCATACCGCCACATCCAAAAGCGTATAGAACAGCATAACGCCAAACCACATAAGGACCCACAAAACGCCCTCTCCGATAGAGATACCGCTATCCATATTCTTGGCTCCCCTCATAAAACCACAAATCCGATGATCAGTATAATGGACAAGGCAATACGAATGATGTGATGCTGTATGTGAAGTTGTCCGCTCTTTTTACCGTTCCAAATCGCGGCGGCACAAATGGCGATGCATCCAGGCAGGGCGAGTATGTAATCAATCCGCTGTCCTATTATATTGCATATAACGGCGGCCAGCAGCGACAGTGAGCCGGCAATCATAAGAATGGCGGAAATCGGTTTTTGTTCACTTTTCATTTGACTTAAAGCGGCTATCATGGACAGCCCGCCAAAAAGAACGCTCACGATGCACAGTATGATTTGCATTTTTACCTCCAGGACCGGATTTTCGCGCGATTGCGCGTTTGGTGTAGAAAATTATACCACATATATACGAAGAAATCTACTGGTGATTAAGCTTATCGTCATCGCCAGCCACAGCGAGGAGGACATAGCCCTACTGTCCGATGCGGTCATACACGTGTCGGACGGCAAATTCAGGGAATCACGTGTGTGAGAAAAGACCTTTTTTGTTGTCCTTTTTAAAGAATATTGGTATTGCCCCACAATTTTGCGGGTCCATTTATAACTCATAATCACGCGAAAAGGCAATGATTATTGACAAATGATGTATTAGTTGGTAAAGTCAATATAGCGGACGAGTCCCGGGAGCGTTGCCGGGGCAGGGGGCTAATTGTATAATAACGGGGAGAGTCCGCAGGAGGTAATAAAATGAGTTTGATCAAAAAAGGCACCGTGATGGTTCTCGCGGCACTTCTACTTATCCTATCGGCCTGCTCCGGCGGAGAGCGGGAGCTCGGGGGAGAGGCCACGGTGGATTCCAGGGTATTCAATACCAACGAATCCCTGATAAACGCCACCGGGGACACGGTGTATTTTGTTCCCAAGGTGGGGGGCTACTACATACTCTCATATATGGACAGCGCCTCCGGCTACGCGGGGGCGCTGTGCGGCAAGCCGGAGTGTACCCACGACGACACTGACTGTAACGCATGGGCGGATGGGACGCTGGCGATGACCATATGGGAGGACCGAATTTACTGGATGGCCGTGGATCGCGGCTGTCTGACCGTATTGAGCGCCGCCCCGGATGGGACGGATCGGAGGACCGAGTGGCACGCGCCCGAGGATGATATCATAAACGCGATGAGTAGCAGATGGCTCAAGGTCGACAAAGATCATATTTATATCGCGTATGTAGGCTCTGAGGCGGTAGACGGTGAGTACACACATCCCACCAGGATACTCGTTATTCCCCGGGACGGCGGGGAGGTATACGATGAGATGCTGCCCGAGGATGAGTTCAGCGCGTACAGCTTCCTTATTTTCCCCGCCGGGGAGGGATTGTTTTACTGCGGATGTGAGAATGCCGGCACGCGGGAGTTCATCCAGCACATACGTCTATATGATCCCGAAGCCGGCGAGACGCAAAGCTTGTATGACGGAATCATTCCGGATTTCTTATTTGTAAACAGCATATGGCCCACGCAGGATGGCCTTCTGCTTGGCGGAAACACTGCCACGGTGTATAAGCTCCGTTACGATACGGGGGAGGTAGAGCCGTTTTTGGAGATCGACGGTATTGAAAACCCCGACGTCTTTTTGGGGGAAGATTTTGCCGTCGCGGTAGGTGTGAATGGAAAAGTCAATGAAAACATGGAGTTTCGGGTCGTGAGCTTTGACGGGGAGGAGCTCTCCTCCGCCAAATACCCGGCCATTGAAACGTATGTTGAGTTCGAGGGGTATGACAGCGAGTATTTCTATCTCAGCGGAGGATATTCCGGGAGCTTTTACATCGTCCCCCGCGACGGCGGAGACGTCATAACGGTCTGGGACGGCGTTAAAGAGGCCTATCGAAAGGGAGAATAGTTATACTAATACCCAATTAAAAGAAGCCATTCGCGACGGCCTTTTCCGCGTCATGCGGCGTCGGTATCGCATTTCACCTGTTCTTGCATTTGACGCAGATCACCTGTATAATTGAACACGAAGATCAAAGCCGGAGGTGAGAGCGGTGGCGAATATTGTTTTGGTGGAGGACGAGGCCGGGGCGGCGGAGCTGGCGCGGGGGTATCTCACGGCGATGCCGGGGGAAAACCGGCTCTTTACCTTTGCCTCCGCCGGAGAGGCGCTGAGATGGGCCGGGGACAATCGGGCAAATCTCTTTATCCTGGACATCCAGCTCCCCGACTACCGGGGGACGGAGCTGGCCAGGCAAATACGCGCCATGCCGCGCTACCGCTTTACGCCTATTCTCTTTACAACGGAGCTTGCCGGGGAGGAGCTGGGGGCCTATCGGGAGATAAAATGCTACGATTTTCTCGTCAAGCCATTCTCCGAGGCCCAGTTTCGCTCCGCCGTCGCCGCCGCGCTGGAGTTGGACGGTAAAATGGGGACAAAACCGGCGGCGCTCCGCATAGAGCAAAAGCAGTTCGTGTTTGAATACGAGCTTTCGGACGTCCTCTATATCGAGTCCTTCGGCAAGCAGGCGGTGATCCACCACATGGCCGGGGGAAGGGAGCTGGAGGATAAAATCTCCGGCTATTCCCTGGCGCGGCTTTTAGCGCTGACGGACGGCGCGCTGGTCCAGTGCCACAAAAGCTTCCTCGTCAACCGCGCCTACCTCGCCCGGGTGGACAAATCTCAACGTCTCCTGTGGCTTCGGGACCGCACGTCGCCCATTCCCATCGGGGAAAAATTCAAGTCCGGCCTTCGGGAGGGGTGAGCGGATGGAGAGCTTGCTGATTTTGCTTCTTGACGCCGCCGTCCTGACTGTGGCGGGAGCGGGGCTGATGGGCGGGCGGCGCCGGCGGGACGCGCTTTTCCTCCCGGTGTATTTTGCCGCTTTTTTAGCGGTGTGGACTATCAACGGGCGCGAAGGCTATCTCATACTGCCCTGCGCCAACTGGGCCATAGCTCTTCTGGTCCTGATCCCGGTGCTTCTTATAAACAGCCTCATCTGCCGGGAGGGCGAGGGAGTGGTCCTCTGGGGGACGGCGGCGGAGCTTGCGCTATATCTGCTCGTGGAGGAGGCCGGAACCGCGGCCCTGACGCTCGTCGGCTCCAACGACACGGCCATAATGTACGGCGGGAGGCTTTTGGCGCTCCTTTGTATGTCCGCGCTTGTGCCGGCCGGCCTTTTCCGGTGGCTCCGGGACAGGCTGTCCGACGGGGATACCGCCGTGCGCGCCG
>CANQUO010000067.1 GCA_947627085.1 uncultured Oscillospiraceae bacterium | reverse complement strand
CACCACATTGTGACCGGCATCTCCTTGCCGATGCCTCTCAGCTCCCGGACGTCCTTTTTCCCGGTTTTCAGTATCACGGCTCCGGCGGTGAAGAAGAGGGCGTTTTTGATGGCCGAGTGGACCGCCACGTGCAAGATGGCTCCCGTGAAGGCCTCCGGCGTCATTATGGCAAGGCCGAAGAGGATATATGACACCTGACTTACGGTGGAGTAGGCAAGGCGCTTTTTGAATATCCTCTCCTTGTAGGCCAGCATGGAGCCGAGAAAGACGGTCATAAGCGTCAGCGTAAGCCATGCGTACTGCACCCAGGTCCCCCGGAGAAGCGTCGCGCCGAACTCATAATATACGACTCTTATTATGCTCAGCACCCCGGCCTTTGTTATGACGCCGGACATCAGCGCCGAGGCCCCGGCGGGGGCCTCCGGGTGGGCGGCGGGTAGCCAGGCGTGGAGCGGGAACATACCGGCCTTGGCCCCGAAGCCCAGCACCGCCAAAAAGGCGGCGGTGAGTATAAATCCCTCGTGGCCCGCGACCCTGGCCGGGTCCATCACCCCGCCGGGGGTGAAATCCATAGTTACGCCAAAGGTGTACACGGTGAAAAAGCCCAAAAGTCCCAGGCACGCGCCGAATACGGAGTAGAGGAGATATTTTATGCCCCCGCGCCTCGCTCCCTCCGTCTGGGTGTGGAGGGCCAGGGGAGTGGAGAGCAGCGTCATGAGCTCAAAGCCGAGATACAGCGTCATGTAATTTCCCGCAAAGCACAGCGTCTCAAGCGCCCCCTCAGAGAGGAGCAAAAAGGCGTAGTACCGCCCCTCATTTTCCTCATGTGCCATATACTCCCGGGAGAACAGCCCCGACATGAGCCACATGAAGGCAACTAAGAGCGAGAACATTTTTCCCAGCCCGTCGAGCCTGAAAAATACCCGAAGCTCCGGCGTGACGGTCAGAAGTGTGATGTCCCCATCCACAGTGAGAATGCAGATAAGCGTAAAAACGAGCTCCACCATAAGGCACCCGGTCACAAAAAATCTCCGGGAGCCGGGGTTTTTGAGGGCCCTGACGTTCAGCGTCAGCGCCCCGGCCACGGGCAGGAGGACCGGCATGAGCATGAGATAATTTCCGTCCATACGCGCCTCCTACATTCCGAAAAGCTCAAGTCCCCGGCGGACCGCGTCCACGATCTGCTGGGAGAACACCCCGAAGCCCACGTTGAGGACCATAAAGGCGCACATCGCGAAAGCGTAGTCCGCCCGGGGTCGGGAGGCGTGGGCCTCGCCGTCAGCCGGTTTTGAGAAAATATTGAATATCACCGGTATATAGTATAGGGCGTTTAAAAGCGTGCTTATGGCCACCGCCGCCAGGGCTATGATCATCCTCACATTATCGGACCCCACCGCCGCCTGCGTCAGCGTAAGCTTCGTCACAAATCCGGCGAAGAATGGTATACCGACCATTGACAGGGCCCCCACGGTGAAGGCCGCGCCGCCAACCCTGTCCCGCCGCCCGGCGCCCTTTATGTCAGCCATGGTCTTTTTCCCGCCCGACACGTCCATAAAGCCCCCGGCGGCGCAGAAGAGCATGGGCTTTGTGACGCAGTGGGCCAATATCTGCACGCAGGCGGCGACCATACCGGCCTCGGAGTGCATACCGATACCAACGTAAATATATCCCACCTGGGCCACGGAGGAGTAGGCCAGCATGCGCTTGATATCCCGCTCCCTCAGCGCCCCCACGGAGCCGCAGATCATCGCCAGTATCCCGAACAGGAAAAGGAAATTCGACACCCTCTCGGCCATGATTATCTGAAGTCCAAAGACACGGTAAAACACCTTTATGAGCACTATGATGTACCCCTTGAGCACCAGGCCCGAGAGTATGGCGCTGGAGGAGGCCGTGGCGCTACCGTGGGCGTCGGGAAGCCAGGAGTGGAAGGGGAATAACGCGCTTTTTACCGCAAGGCCCACAGAGAAAAACCCGATGACCACCGTAAGGGGCAGGGAGTACTCGCCGGTAGCGAATATCTCCCGGACCTTCCCGGCTATGCTCTCCATCAGAAGCTCGCCGGTGATGCCATAAAGTATCACGATGCCCAGGAGAAAAAGTCCCGAACCCAAAAGGCTCATTATGAGATACCGCGTTGTGGCCACCAGCGTCCGGCCTGAGCTCTTGAGCATCACCAGGGCGCAGGAGGCGATGGTGTTTATCTCCACGAACACGTAGGCGGTGAAGAGGTCGTTTGTGTAAATGAGAGCGAAAAGGGAGCTTACGAGCAGAGCCGCCATGGTGAAATAGAGGTTGACCTTGCCCTCCTCGCAGTCTGAGAAGATGTGCCGCATACCGCCCAGAAGCGAGAGGATCATAACTGCCGAGAAGGCCGTGGCCATCAGCGCCTCCAAGGGCCCGACCCTTATCTCGTTGCCCCAGGGGGCGTCCCATTTGCCCATGCGGTAGACAAAGCTCCCGTCAAGCCTCAAGGTATATACGAGCACCGAAAGGCTCATGGCAAAGGTCAGCGCAAGCCACACAAGGCAGAGATTTTTCGCGGCCTTCGGGCGCAATATGGCGCAGAACACCCCGCAGGTCAGGCTGAAAACGATGGTCAGGAAGGGAAAATTACGCACAAGGTCCATCAGTCCCGCTCCTTTCGGGCGAGGTACGTGATCTCGTCGATGTCCAGAGTGTGGAACTTATCATAGAGCCTGCATGTCAGCGCCAGCAAAAACGCCGTGACGGACACGGACACCACTATTCCCGTCAGCACCAGGCCCGTTGGGATGGGATTTATGTACTTTTCAGGGTCCGTGTCGCCGTTTGTGATGATGGGAGCCAGCCTGCCCGCGATATAGCCCTTGGCCGCCAGAAAGAGATATAGCCCTGAGTCCATGAAGTTTAAGCCAATAATCTTTTTAAGAAGATTACGGTGCATGAGCAGTGTCGTGAAGCCGATGCCGAAAAGCACCACCGCCGCGGTCTCGTAGTAGTTTGTAAACAGATTTTTGAGAAGCTCCGGCATATCAAAGGCCTCCTTTGCGGAAAAGGGCGTAGAAGCAGTACATGGTGCAGGCCACCTCAAAGCCCACCGCTATGTTGATGGGCAGTATGAGCCCGCCGCTTATGATGCTCCCGGGGATACCAAGCCACACGCCGTCGGGAAAGCCGTTGGCGCCCATGTAGATAAAATAGGCCATCATCAGCGCGTAGGCCGTCAGGCACGCTGTTTTTACAAGGTGATACATCTCGTCGCCGAAAAACCGCTCCGTGCGCCCGAAGCCGAAGGCAACGGATGTCAGTATGAGCCCCGCGCCCATGAGCGCCCCGCCGGAAAAGCCGCCGCCGGGGGAGGTGGTGCCGTTTAAAATGACATAGAGCCCGAAGATAAAGGACAGCGGCACCAGTACCTTCGCGGCCTTGCGCAGCACAAGGTCGCTGTTGGGCTCAAAATCCATGTCCTCGCCGGTCATCACCGGGTCCACGAGCTTCCCGTGCCGGCGCTCAGGGTCGTCGACTCTCAGAAGAATAATGACACTGCATGCCGCGGCGAACAGCACGTGGGCCTCGCCCAGGGTGTCGAACCCACGGTAGGCGGAGATCATCCCCGCCACGGCGTTGGTGGTCCCCGTCTCCTCAACGGACTTTGAGACGTACCGTTCCACCACCTCGTTGACAGCCGGGGCGTCCTCATCGCCGAAGGCCGGGAGAAACGCCACCACCGACAGGAGCACGCCGATAAGCGTGAAGCATATGAAAGCCGCCGCCACCCGGTAGAGCCTGTCAAATATCTCAACGCCCCTGTGGGATACCCAGGTGGCGATTCTGGCGCCAACGGGCTTTTCGCTGTTTTGCACCGTGGTGAGCCACCGGTTTTCCGGGATGTCGGTGTCGATCGTTTTATGCTTTTCGGAAGGGGAGAGTGTCAGGTCCTCCTCGCGCATGGAGCCGTACTCCACAAAGCTGTTGAGCCTGGAGAAAAAACCGTCACTTTTCATCAGGCTTATCCTCCTTGTTTTTGTCCCCCTCGGCCTTTATGGCGTGTATCTTCTTAAGGGTCGCCAGAAACAAAAGCCCCGTGACACCGGCGCCCACGGCGGCCTCGGTTATGGCCAGGTCCGGCGCCTCCAGCGTAAGCCAGATTATGGACATTATAATTGAAAAGCCCATGTAGATTATTATGGACTCCAAAAGGTTCCTTGTCACTGATACCGACACGGCGCAGATGATGAGAAAGGCCAGCAGTATACCGTCAAGCAGTGTCATTTTCCTTCCCCCTTTTTATCGCTGTCGTAGCGCCTCATGGCGTCCCGCTTCATATCCACCGAGTAGTGCTCAAGTCCCTGCTCGTCCGAGCTCTCCTCGTGTATCTCGGCGGTGTATTTGCCGCTGGTGAGTTCCATGAGCATTATGAGGTGGCTCGCCACCGGGCTTGTGACCCACACCAGCGCCACGATAACAAGAAGCTTCACCGTGGCGGCGTTGAGCCCGTGATAAAAGCACATGCCGGCCACTATCCCCGCAAGTCCCATGGTGTCGCCCAGGGCGGCGGAGTGCATGCGGTTGAGAGCGAATTTGAACCTGAAATTTCCCACGACGGAGGATACGATGAAGAATATCCCAAGCGCCAAAAATGCCGTGCCGAAAATAAAGCGTATCCACTGACCTGTCACTGTCCGTCCCTCCTGACGCCGGACCTCTCCCGGCTCTTTTTCTGATTTTCCCGCCACTGGCGGTATACGCCGATATCCATCTTCGTCAGCACCGCCACCGCCAAAAAGCTGAACATGGCGTAGACTATGGCGATATCGACTATCCAGTCCTCACGGAGCCGCAGGACGAGGCAGGCGATTATACATATGGACTGGGTGCCGATCATGTTCACCCCCACGATCCTGTCGGACATCCGGGGCCCTATGAGGGTCCTGAAGAGCGTCGCCACGGCGCAGGCGGCCAGTATCACCGTCGCCGCCGTCAGCACATGGGGCGCTAAAGTTGCCATCGGGTCCATCACTTCGCCTCCCATCGCCGTATTTTTCTCACAAAATCGCTGTCCTCCAGCCCCTCCGCCAGGCTTTTGTCAAGGCAGTGGACGAGATACTCCCCGTCCTTCAGGCTCCCGGTTATGGTCCCCGGGGTCATGGTTATGCAGTTTGCCAGAAAGACCCTGCCGGTATCGCTGTCTATCCCGTCCGCCCTGAACCTCGCCACCAGCGGGTCCGGCTTTTTCCCGCCGTAGATGTAGGGGAGCAGGGCGAAGGCCGAGCGGCATATCTCCGCTATCAGCGTGCCAAGAAGGGATATGAGCCTCGGGAGCCCGCGCAATGTCCGGAGGTCCCGCTTTACGGAGTAGTGCATGAACTTACAGCAGAAAACATATATCGCGGCCGAGATCACAACGCCGAAGGCGGCGATCTCCCAATTCAATTTGCCATTCAACAGCACCCACACCGCGAAAAAGAGGACAAACACTCTATCGCCTCCTTTAAAATTTATATATAATTTTATTTATTTTGCCCATTTGTGTAAACGGCAAAATTTCACGAAAATTGGCATTAATATCGTAAAAATTAGTGATTTTTTGAAAGTATGTGCTATAATCAGAATACAGCCGCCCCCTCACGAATATTTTTTCACCGTGAAAGGGGAGTGCTCCATGAAAAAAACCTTCTGGATAAGGCTTGCTTTGGCCGGTATCATCGTGTCCGCCGCCGCTGCCGCCGCGCTGGCCGGCGCCGTCAACAAGACCCCGGGCATGGCCGTATTCATCGACCGCCCAACCCGCGGCGGTCATATCCTGATACTCGACCCGGGCCACGGAGGGGCCGACGGCGGAGCCGTGTCCGTAACTAACACGCCGGAGAGCCGGATAAACCTGGATATCGCCCTCAGGGCCCGGGAGCTGGCCTCCTTTTTCGGCGTCGACACCGTCATGACCCGGGAGAGCGAGGACATAGCCTACCCGGACAGCGCCGGCACCATAAGGGCAAAGAAGGTCTGGGACACGAAGGGCAGGACGGAGCTTGTAAATTCCGTCGATAACGCCTTTTTGATAAGCATCCACCAGAACAAATTCACCTCCGCCAAGCCCAGCGGGAGCCAGGTGTTCTATGCGCCCACGGAAAAAAGCCGCGAGGCCGCCGATATCTTTCAGTCAAAGCTCCTCGCTCTGGCCCCGGGGAACAGGCAGAACGCCACTCAAATACCCGATAGCGTCTATATCATGAACCACGTGGATTGCCCCGCGGTGCTCATCGAGTGCGGCTTTATCTCAAATATAGTGGAGGCGAAAAAGCTGGAGGACCCGGAATATCAGACGGCCCTGGCCGCCACGATAGTCGGAGCGTATCTGGAATGTGTAAGTTGACATAATATGAGTTAACATAATATTAACAAAATTGTTAACATAATCATATAAGTTAACATAATTTATGTATTTACATAATATTAATAAGTTTACATAAGCGTTGAGGAGTGGGGAAATATGAAGGAGAAGCGCGTATTTTTCTGCACGGACTGCGGAAACGAGTTCCCGAAGTGGAGCGGCCAGTGTCCCGCCTGCGGGTCCTGGAACACCATAGTGGAGCAGACGGCCAGGAAGGACGACAGGCGTCCCGCCGCCGCAAAGCCCGGACGTGTCAAGAGGCCCGTCACCCTGAAGGATGTCGACGTCACCGGGGAGGTGCGCTTCGGCACCGGCATCGGCGAGCTGGACCGTGTCCTGGGCGGCGGAGCGGTGCTGGGCTCGCTGGTGCTTGTGGGCGGTGCCCCCGGCATCGGCAAGTCCACGCTTTTGCTCCAGATTTGTGAGTTTATTGGCCGGGAGCACGATATATTATATGTCACCGGCGAGGAATCTGAGCGCCAGCTAAAAATGCGCGCCCAGCGTCTCAACGTCGCCAGCGAACGGCTTTTGGTGCTGTCGGAGACGAACATCACCGATATCCTTGAGGCCGTGGATGAGACAAGCCCCGAGGTGCTCATAATCGACTCCATCCAGACGCTCTTTTTACCTGATATTTCCAGCACCCCCGGGAGCGTCACCCAGGTGAAGGACTGCACCATGACCCTGATGCAGCTTGCCAAAAGCTCCGGCGTCACCGTTTTCGTGATAGGCCACGTCAACAAGGAGGGCGCCATCGCCGGACCCAAGGTCCTGGAGCACATGGTGGACTGCGTACTGTATTTTGAGGGCGAAATGAGCGCCAACTACCGTATATTGCGCGCCGCCAAGAACCGTTTCGGCTCCACAAATGAGATCGGCGTATTTGAGATGGACGGACACGGCCTTGTGGAGGTCCCGAACCCCTCGGAGCTCCTGCTCAGTGGGCGTCCCCAGAATACCCCCGGCACCTGCGTATCCTGCATAATGGAGGGCTCCCGGCCGGTGCTCGCCGAGATTCAGGCGCTTTTAACGGCCACAAGCTTCAACGTGCTCAGGCGCACCTCCAACGGCCTTGACTACAACCGGGCGATGCTTTTGCTCGCTGTATTGGAAAAGCGCGGCGGCCTGCGTGTCGGCGGCGCCGACGCCTATATAAACGTAATCGGAGGACTCTATATCAATGAGCCCGCCGCGGACCTGGCGGCCATGCTGGCGATGGCGTCCAGCTACCGTGACATACCGGTGCCTGACGACCTGGTGGCCATCGGAGAGGTCGGACTTACAGGCGAGCTTCGAAGCGTCACACAGCTTGAGCAGAGACTGTCGGAGATCGCGCGCCACGGCTTTAAAAAGGTGATCATACCAAAACAGCGCCGCGCGAGATTTTCGGCGCCGGAGGGCCTGAAGATATATGAGGCCGGCAGTATACGCGAGGCAATGTCGCTGATACTCGATGTGTGATAAGCCCGGGAGCTTCAAAAGCTATTCGTGCCTAAAAAGCGTATTTGACCATTTCTCGCCCGTTTTCCCTCCCCCACATTGAACAAAATTTTTATTTTGTTCAAAAATCTCTGGATTTTTTCAGGGAGGTGTGTTATGATGCAAATACCACTTCCCCATATACTTAGGAGCTGATAAAATGGACTACCGCGCCGAGGCCCCGGAGATCATCAGGAGCTTTCTTATTTATCACGAGACCGTCAAGGGCCACTCAAGGAAAACCGTGGACGAATATTATCTCGATCTGCGCACCTTTTTCCGCTACATGAAGATCGTCAAGAACCGCGTCCCGCGAGATACTCCCCTTGAGGATATCTCCATTTCCGACGTGGACCTCGCTTTCGTGAGCTCCGTGACATTATCGGACGTATACGACTATCTTGGCTACATGTCCCGCGACCGGGTGAAAAATCAAAACGCCACGGACCCCGAGTACGGTCTTAACTCCGCCTCCCGGGCAAGAAAAATATCCACAATACGCTCATTTTACAAATATCTCACCTTAAAGACCCATCAGCTGGACTCAAACCCCATACAGGACCTGGATTCTCCCAAAATAATGAAATCATTGCCAAGGTACCTGACTTTAAATGAATCCGAACAGCTCCTTGACAGCGTGGATGGAAAAAACAGGGAAAGAGATTACTGTATTTTGACAATTTTTTTAAACTGCGGCCTTCGAATCTCCGAGCTTGTGGGCCTCAACCTCACCGACGTCCGAGCCGACCACCTGCGGGTCCTGGGCAAGGGCAACAAGGAGCGAATAGTCTACATAAACGACGCCGTGGCGGAGGCCATAAACGACTATCTCGCCGTGCGAAAGACTATCGCCCCCGGCGGCGAGCGGGCCCTTTTCCTCTCCTCCCGCCGGGAGCGGATAAGCAAATCCACTGTCCACGCCCTTGTGAAAAAGCACTTGGGTGCCGCGGGGCTGGACGAATCCAAGTATTCCTCCCACAAGCTCCGCCACACCGCCGCCACGCTCATGCTCCATAGCGGCGTGGACGTGCGCACTCTCCAGGAGCTTCTGGGCCACGAGCACCTGAACACAACCGAAATCTACACCCACGTCGAAAACGAGGGCCTGCGCGAAGCCGCCCTCCTCTCCCCCCTCTCCGGCCACAAAAAGCCCGCAAAGCCGCCTGAGGACGCGGACAATGACGATAGTGAGGACCCTTAAATGACATTTCAGAATTGCTTGGAGCTCTACCCCACGTTTGCGGGTATGGCGGCGGTCGTATTATTTATTATACACTTGATAAAGCCCTACGGCCCCTGGGAGAAAGCTCCGCGCGAAAACCCGCCGTCAAAATTCTTCGCCTCCTTTTCCCTGGGCCAGCTCATTGAGTACATTATCAAGGTCCTGACATTTCCAATCGTCCTTTTTACCGGCTTTACCGTCATAACGTACTCTGATTCCAGTAAAGCCGGGGGCGTCGTCACTTTCTTTTTACTGATACCCTGGTGGCTTCTTCCAAGACGTCTCGCGCGAAAAATCGACGGGTGGTAAAAGGAAAAGCAGGAAATCTTGTGATTTCCTGCTCCCTATGCTACTGATGGGTGGCGGATATTATGTTTTATCTTGGGACTTAGGCGAATTCCCGCAAAAGTAGTCATTCCCACGTCCACGGAACACAAAAGGAGCCGTCGGAAAGTTGCGTGTCTTTGATATATTCGCACTCGGCACGGCAGAGCTCCTCAAGCTCTTCGCTGTAAAACCTGCTACCGCGCGAGGTCAGAAACGCCGACGGTCTCGGAATATACTCTCGCCAGCGCGAGACGTCGCGGCAGATGGACCTGTCCACGATCTCTTTCAGCTTTTTAAGCAACGCTTCGCCGTTGAAGGGCATAACGCCGGCATCCGCACAATACTCGTAGAGCGAGATAAATGAGCCCGCAATGTGCCGCTCCACCGGGGCGTCTTTTAGAAACCATTCCGCCGCCGCTTTCGCGATTCGGACGCCCTTTTCACGCGGAGCGCTATCCGGCGCTGCGTACCGGATCAGGAAGCCCGCCAGCGCGGCTGTGGGATTGTATTCAAAAAGGCCGCCTGTTTCCGGATGTTTCCACCAGACCGCGCAGGGGTGGTCATTGTTCGACGGAACAGTGTTCCCCCACTGGTCTTGCGCCGCGTCAAAACCGTCGCCGCTTTCCAGATACTTTAGGATGCCCTGGATCATCGGGTGTTCCGTG